>ONOV01000037.1 GCA_900319505.1 uncultured Erysipelotrichaceae bacterium | reverse complement strand
TGTTTGACTGGAACGGATTGACCCAGTTTGCAAGAGTGCTCAATATGAGAGGCAATGTCGGCCGTCAGTTCTGGCATGTTCTGGGATGGACGATCGTATGGGCAATATTCGCTACCTTCCTGAACTATCTGCTTGGTATGATTCTTGCCATGGTCATCAACCGCAAGGATACACATGGCAAGGCATTCTGGCGTTTCTGCTTCGTGCTTTCCATTGCCGTGCCGCAGTTTGTCTCTCTTTTGATCATGCGGACCATGCTGCAGCCCCAGGGCGCCATCAATGTTCTGCTGACCAATGCCGGTCTGATCTCAAGCCCGCTGCCGTTTCTGACCAATAAGACATGGGCAAGAGCAACGGTGATTATCATCAACCTCTGGGTCGGTATTCCGTATACCATGCTGCAGGTTACGGGCATTCTGCAGAACATTCCAACCGAACTGTATGAAGCTGCCAAGATGGATGGCGCCAACGGCGTACAGATCTTCTTCAAGATCACGCTGCCGTATATGCTGTTTGTCACAACACCTTATCTGATCACATCATTCTGCGGCAACATCAACAACTTCAACGTCATCTACCTGCTGACAGGCGGCGGTCCTACCAACGTCGGCGATACAGCCGGCCAGACCGATCTGCTTGTTACCTGGCTGTATAAGCTGACCATTGATGACAAGTACTACAACATCGGCGCGGTCATCGGCATTCTGACCTTCGTCATCCTGACGATTGTGACGCTGACTGCTTATCATCATTCAGCATCCTATAAGAACGAGGAGGCGTTCATGTGATATGACGGAAATGAGTACTTCAATCAAAAAGAACCATAAAAGCCCGAAACGTGTTGTGGGCAATGTCATCGTACATGTCATCCTTGCTTTGCTTGCCATTGTATGGGTGATGCCGATCTTCTGGATCATCCTGACAAGCTTCCGGGCAGAAAAAGGTTCCTATGTGGATACGTTCTTCCCCAAGAACTATACCTGGGCCAACTACACCAAGCTCTTTACAGATAGGAACGTTCTGAACTTCCCGCAGATGTTCGGCAATACGCTGATCATTGCCATCTTTGTCTGCATCATTCAGACCTTCTTTGTACTCTCAGTTGCCTACTGTCTGAGCCGGATGCGCTTCAGGTTCAGAAAGCCTTATATGAACCTGGCCATGATTCTGGGGCTGTTCCCGGGCTTCATGTCCATGATCGCCCAGTACTATCTGTTAAAGGCCATGGGCCTGACGGAAGGTTCCGGCATCCGCATTGCCCTGATTATTGTCTACAGTGCATGTTCCGGTATGGGCTTCCAGATTGCCAAGGGATTCCTCGATATGATTCCGCATTCCATTGATGAGGCAGCTACCATTGACGGTGCTTCCCAGTGGACGATCTTCTCCAAGATCATCATGCCTCTGTCAAAGCCGATTATCATTTACACTGTGCTGACTTCCTTCCTGGCACCGTGGATCGACTTCATCTTTGCCAAGGTATTATGCGGTGCGGAAGCGTCTCAGTTTACCGTTGCCATCGGTCTGTGGAATATGCTGCAGAAGGAATATATCACCCAATGGTATACATGCTTTGCGGCAGGTGCGGTCATTGTTTCCATCCCGATTGCCATTCTCTTCATCTACATGCAGAAGTATTATGTGGAAGGCATGGCAGGTGCAGTCAAGGGCTGATTCACGATGAAAAAAATTACTCTTGCAGTATCATGTGCTTTACTGTTAGCCGGATGTGCAGGAGGTACAGAAGCGGCAGGATCATCAGCTGGTCCGGCCGCTTCTGTGCTTCAGATGACTTCTCTCAACCGTACGGGTGAAGTCAGTCATCCGGATGATTTCTATGGCACAGCCTATGAAATATTTCCTTACAGCTACAGCGATTCCAATGGAGATGGCATCGGTGATCTCAAAGGCATTGAGAATCATCTCGATGAGCTCAATGACGGAGATGACAGCACCTGTGATGATCTTGGCGTCAATGCCATCTGGCTGACCCCGGTATGCACAGCGGTTTCCTACCATAAATATGACATCACGGATTATGAAAGCATTGATCCTGACTTCGGTACGCTGGATGACTATGATGCATTAGTTAAAGCATGTCATAAGCGGGGCATGAAAGTCCTGTTTGATCTGGTTGTCAATCACACTTCTTCAGAGCATCCCTGGTTCACGCAGGCAGTGGCGTATCTTAAAACCATCGGGGATGGAGAAATCGATACCTCTGTCTGTCCCTATGCCGGCTATTACAACTTCACCAAAGAAGCGAAAACAGGATATGCACAGATACCGGGAACAGACTGGTATTATGAGGCAAGGTTCTCTGATGGAATGCCGGATCTGAATTTGGACAATGAACAGGTCAGAAATGAGATTCATGATATTGTAAAATTCTGGCTGGGACATGGAGTAGACGGCTTCCGCCTGGATGCGGCAACCAGCTATTATACGGAAGACTATGATAAGACCATCTCATTTCTGCGCTGGCTGAATGATATGATCAAGCAGGAAAAGAGTGATGCGTATCTGGTCGGGGAGGCATGGACTGACCAGGCCACTTACAGCAGCTATTATGCAAGCCATGTGGATTCCTTCTTCGACTTTGCCTTTGCCGGCAGTGACGGTGTGATTGCCTCAACGGTAAAAGGCAGTATGAGCGCTCTGGACTATGTCAAAGCCATGGCCGGGGAGGAAAAGCTGTATGCCTCAGTCTATCCGGACTATATCAATGCCCCGTTCTATACCAGCCATGATATGGATCGAAGCGCCGGCTATTACGCCGGGGATGACGGTACCAGGTGCAAGCTTGCCCTGGGCATGAACCTTCTGATGCAGGGCAATGCCTTTGTGTACTATGGAGAAGAGATCGGTATGAAAGGATCTGGCAAAGATGAAAACAAGCGTGCTCCGATGTACTGGTCGAAAGAGAAAACAGATGAGACGTGCCAGGGGCCATCGGACATGGATGAAGTTGAAATGAAGTATGATCCCTATGATGTACAGCGGAAGGATCCATCTTCCATTTACAGCTATGTCAGGGAGGCCGTCCGGTTAAGAAACTGCTATCCTGCGCTTACCCATGGCAAGACGGTGGTGGACACTGAAAGAAGTACGGAAGACACGGCTGTCTTTACAAGAGAATATAAAGGTGACACAGTAGAAGTGATCATCAATCTCTCTGATAAGACAGCTGAAATCGAAAATGAGAAAGGAAAGCTGGCCGGTACACTGAATACGGATGATGAAGAAGTTACTCTTAAAGATGAAACCCTCACAATACCGGCCGATACCATTGCCTTATGTACAGAATAAAACCGAATGTCATCTTTGATTTCTACGGTACGCTGGTGGATATCCATACGGATGAAGAAAAGATGTCTTTATGGAATGCCATGAAAGACTACTACCGGGCATATGGAGCTGACTATACGGCAGAAAAGCTGAAGAACAGTTACCATGCGGCTGTAGAAAGGGAAACAGCGCGCTTGAGAAAGAAAAACAGAGAAGGAAATGTGGAAATTGATCTGGGCCGGGTGTTTGTCCGTCTGCTCAAAGATGCCCCGCACTTCCATGAAACCCAGATGTCCGTCCATGGCATCAACCGGGCGGCGATCCAGGAAAGCGACATGCAGATGCTGGCTCACAGCGATTGGGCTTACAGTACGGCAAACCTGTTCCGTCTTCTTTCCCGTGAAGTATTTGCGCCTTATGAAGATACCCTGCCGGTCCTTGAAGCATTGAAGCAGCAGGGCTGTACGCTTTATATTCTGAGCAATGCCCAGGCTCTGTTTACCCGCAGTGAAATTGAAATGTCAGGCGTATGGCCGTATATGAAGAAGATATATCTGTCTTCGGATTATCAGATCCGCAAGCCGGATCCATCTTTCATGCAGGTACTGCTGAAAGAGAATGATCTCAAGGCGGAAGACTGTATCATGATTGGCAATGATATTTCCAGTGATATTGCCATTGCCCATGCCTGTCATATGGACAGTGTTTTTCTCAACACCTTTGCATGGAACAGCGCAAGAATACAGGAAGAAATACAGAAAAACCATCTTGAACAATATTGTTTCGGATATATTCAGGATGGCAGGATGAAACATCTGATGGAAGGAGATTATATATGCCTGAATGGTTGAAAGATGCCGTGTTTTATGAAATATATCCGCAGTCATTCTATGATTCCAATGGCGATGGGATCGGTGATCTGCAGGGGATCATCGCCAGGCTTGACTATGTGAAGTCCCTTGGCTGCAATGCCATCTGGCTTAATCCGATTTATGATTCTCCGATGAAGGATGCCGGATATGATGTCAGAGACTATAAGAAAGTTGCGGCACGGTACGGTACAAATGAAGATGCCAGAGCGCTGTTTGAAGCCTGCCACAAGAAGGGCATCCATGTCCTGATGGATCTGGTCCCGGGACATACCAGTGATGAACATCCCTGGTTCCGTGCTTCCCAGAAAGCAGAGTCCAATGCCTATTCTGATCGTTATGTCTGGACAGAAGGAGCATTCCAGGGGATTGCGGATCATCTGTATGTAGCCGGGGCAAGTGAAAGAGATGCCTGCTATATGCTCAATTTCTTTGTCTTTCAGCCGGCCCTCAACTATGGCTGGGGAAAGGTGACAGAGCCATGGCAGAAAAGATGGGATGATCCAAGCTGTATAGCTACAAGAGAAGCGATGAAGGATATCATGCGCTTCTGGCTGGATATGGGGTGTGATGGCTTCCGCTGTGACATGGCGGATTCACTGGTCAAGAATGATGAGGATGATGACAAGATCCATGTATCCATGATCTGGAAGAACATCCGGCAGATGCTGGATGAAGAATATCCTGAGACAGCACTTGTCTCAGAGTGGTCCAATCCAAGACAGGCAGTGACCAACGGCGGCTTCCATATGGATTTCTATCTGGATCACTGGAACAACGGCTATAACACACTGCTGAGGGATTATGAACCGCATCCTGATGATGACCGCAGCTACTTCAGAAAAGATGGAGGAGGGGATATCAACCGGTTCCTTGATGACTATCTGCCAAAATATTACAGCAGCCGCAAAGACGGTTATATCAGCTTTCTGACCTGCAATCACGATACACCCCGTGCGACAAGAACGCTGAGCACGGATGAGCTGAAGCTTGCCTATGCCTTCTTTCTGACGATGCCGGGTGTACCGTTTATCTATTATGGGGATGAGATCGGCATGCGCTATCAGAAGCTGAAATCAAAGGAAGGCGGCTATCAGCGTACCGGCTCCCGTACGCCGATGCAGTGGGATCACAGCAGGAATGATGGTTTCTCTGCGGCGGAAAAAGACATGCTTTATCTGCCGGTGGATGAAAGTGCAGGTGCGCCTGCGGTCAGTGATGAAGTCAATGTCAAAGGTACACTGCTGGAAACGGTGAAGGAGCTGACTGCCCTGCGCCACAGGTATGAAGACTTGCAGGCAGATGCTCTGTTCCGTCCTTTATATGCAAAAAAGGGAGAACCGTTTGTATATGAAAGAGGAAATATGGTACTGGCGGTGTATCCGGACAGTGAGACAAGGACAGTTGAAACAGCTGAGATCAAAGGAAAGAAGGCTGTCTATTCCATCGGTCAGGTATCGCTTGATGATGACAGGCTGAAGATGGAAGGACCGTCCTTTGTGGTACTTATCTGATGGCCAGCATAGAATATGATGCCGCCCGCAAAGAAGGGCTGAAGGCAGTCGCGGCTGCCAGAAAGAATAACCGCAATCCTCATCCGGTTGTTTTATCGGATCTTGTCAGTTATGAAAAGCTTTCTACCCGGGATCTTGGTGTGGTGGAAATTCCATTGAGCCAGATCATTGGTACAGTAACAGAATTGCGTTCCAACAGCTTTTCCTGGAACTTCTATCCGCTGGAGGATGGGGGCAGTGAATTTGCCTACAAATGGGAGAACATCTATGCCTCCCAGATCAATGAAGGCATCCGTGATCCGGTGAGGGTCTATGAATATCTGCATCGGTTCTATGTACTGGAAGGAAACAAACGGGTATCCATCATGCGTACCCTTGGCATGCCGGTCATTGATGCCCATGTGATCCGCATCATGCCAAGAGGCAGACATGAAGTCTATGAAGAATTCTGCTGCTTCTTTGAAAGTGCCAGGATGTATGAAATCGACTTTACGATTTCCGGTGAGTATGACCGTCTGTTAAGAGTACTGGGGATGCGGCTTGAAGGAAGATGGCCGACTGACTATGTCAATCTGCTTAAAGGCGCATTGTTCCGTTTTACAAAGGTATACAGGCGTACGGAAGATTCACAGCGTCTGAGTATTTCCGATGCTTTTCTGAAGTATCTTGAAATCTATCAGACGGATTCACTGCTCGATTATGATCTCAGGGTCATCGCTTCCCGGATGGACAATCTGAATCAGAAACTGAAGGAAGAATCTGAAAAGGTATGGCGTATTCTGGTCCTGGCAGATGAGGAAGATCCCGGCTTATGGGATTACTGGACCCAGGAGAAGACACAGAACATTGATCTGATCCTGAGTGCGGGTGATCTAAAGCCGGAATATCTGGAGTTTCTGGCAACGATGTCCAATAAGACGGTGCTGTATGTCAGGGGCAACCATGATACCAGATATGATCAGAAACCGCCTTTAGGCTGTATTGATATTGATGATCAGGTATATATCTGGAATAATTCCCTCAGGATCTGCGGGGCAGGGGGATCCATGAAATACCGGACCGGCAGGGATATGTATACCGAAAAGCAGATGAAACACCGGTTATGGAAACTGGGATTCAGACTGCGCCGGACAAACGGCATGGATATCTTTCTGGCACATGCCCCGGCTGCAGGACATGGGGATATGGATGATCCGGCCCACCAGGGCTTTGCATGTTTCAACGCATTTCTTGAGAAGTGGCGTCCGTTCTATATGATCAACGGCCATGTCCATAAGACATACGGTGACTTCCAGAGGGAAAGAATCCATCCCAGCGGCACCCGCATCATCAATGCCTACGATAAATATATTATCGAGATACCGAAACATACCGGAAAACACAAGTGGATGAAATAGGAAAAATGCCATCAGATCATTCGATCTGATGGCATTTGGTTTATTACTTTGCGTCTGTGTGGCTGGGTTCCAGCTCATCCGGAGAGAGATCGTCCTGTATGGCAAATACAGCCGACTTGGCAATATTGCAGGCATGATCACCCATACGTTCCAGAGTGCCGAGGATGTCACAGTAAACCGAAGAAGCGACCGGTGAGGTACACTGGTTGGCGGCCATACGCTTGAAATGTCTTCTCCGCGCATCCAGTTCCATCTGGTCCAGCCTTTCTTCTTTCTTTTCCAGACTGCCATAGGATTCATGATTCTTGGTAACATAGATCTCCATGGAATCATCCAGCATGTCCACCATCTGATCAAACATCAGGTTGATATCCTTGACAGCCGGACTGGAGAAGACGCCGTTGTCATCCTGTACCATGGTGAAAAACTCCGTCAGATTCATGGAAAGATCGCCGATTCTTTCCAGGTTCTTTGCCGTCTCAAGGGAAAGTCTGGTGTTTTCGATGTCTGTTGTAGTCAGACCGGTCGAGACCTGCTGAAGCCAGATCAGATAATCCGTAATCTTCTTATCAATATGGTTGATCATGGATTCGGTCTGGTTCAGAATTTCATGGTCGTCTTCAGAACCATGATTATTGAAGAAGTCACGGGTCATGATGATGTCCTGGCGGACAACATCACCCATCTTGAGGATGGCCTGCTGGGAGGCATGGACAGCAGCACTTGGCAGAACTTCCGCCACATTCTGATCGAGATCTTCGATATCGACTTCCAGATGTTCTTTTTCTTTGCCCGGAATGATCTTCTTGATCAGTTCCGTATATGGCTTGAGGATCGGTACAAAGAGCAGTGCCGTGACTGTTTTGAAGATGATGTTGGCAACGGCAATCTGCATCATCGGATTGATGCTGCCGGCAGATGATATGGCAGCGATGAAGCTGGTGTACGGCTTCAGTATCAGCATGCCGATCAATGTGCCGATGATATTGAATAGCGTATGCAGGGCTGCGGTACGCCTTGCGGCAAGTGAGCCGCCCAGCGCAGCGAGAATACCGGTTACGGTTGTGCCGATGTTGGCGCCGAACATGAAGGGAAGGGAAGCTTCCAGGGTCAGTGCCCCGGCATGATACAGCTTCTGGATGACACCGATCGTGGCAGCACTGGACTGTACAACACCGGTAATCAGTACGCCGGCACCCATGGACAGCCAGGCATTATCGCTCATCTTCACGGCAAAATCCGCAAACACAGGTGATTCCTTCAGCTCGGTCAAAGCGTCACCCATAGCACTCAGACCATAAAACATCAGACCGAAACCGAATACGACATTGCCCCATACCCTGACTCTCTTATTCTTGGCAAAACAGATCATCATGGCCCCGATAAAGACAATGTACATGGCATATTTATCTACCGAAAGACCGATCAGAAATGAAGTGACGGTCGTTCCGATGTTGGCGCCAAGAACAATGCCGGCGGCCTGCGACAGGTTCATCAGACCCGCGCGGACAAGACCGATCGTGATGGCAATGGATGCCGAACTTGACTGCATGATAATTGTAATGATGATACCGATCAGTACAGCACTGAATGTGCTGGACGTGTACCTATCGATATAGAAGCGCAGTTTATCGCCTGCAGCTGTCTTCAGGCCGTCGCCCATGAACTGTATGCCGAACATGAACAGGCCGAAGCCGCCGAGAATCATATCCCATGAAATAGATGACATAGAACCTCCCGTCCCGGATAAGATTTAACCCAATTTTAACAAACATTTAATATGTAAACAATGTGCAGAATAGCGGGAACTGTTTCATACATGTCTTTTTGTGCGCTGCACTGCTATAATTGTCTGAGCAAGAAAGAGACTGAAACTTATGGAAATTACCCTGCTGAACCGCACAAATGCGGATATGGACTATATTCTTCCGATGTACGAGAAGATTGCCTCACGTACAGAAAAAGTGCTGGATCTGAAAGAACCCTGTGAAATCAGTGTTACTTTCGTACGCTCCCGCACCATTCATACGATTAATCGGGACTACCGGGGCATTGACCGGCCGACAGATGTCATCAGTTTTGCTATCAATGATGAACCGGATCTGATCGATACCGGCGTGAAGGATCTCGGTGATCTTTTCATCAATATCGATTATGCAAAGCGCCAGGCAAAGGAATACGGCCATTCCACCGACCGTGAGCTGTGCTTCCTGTTTACCCACGGCCTGCTGCACTGCCTTGGCTATGATCATATGAAGCCGGAAGATGAGAAGGTCATGTTTGCTCTGCAGGATCGGATCCTTGATCCCATTATCAGCCGTGATGAAAAATAAATTTGCCTGTGCCTTCAACGGTCTTGCGGAAGGCTGGAAACATAGATCCGTGCGGATTCAGTATATTCTTGCGCTTCTTGCCGTCACTGCCGGAATGATCATGCGCCTTTCCTTACTGGAATGGGCCATTGTCATTGTATGTATCGGATGCGTTGTGACAGCGGAAATGCTCAATACATGCGTGGAGAAGATCTGCGATATGTATACGGAAAAGAAAGATGAAAGAGTCAGAGTCATCAAGGATATAGCGGCCGGTGCCGTACTGGCTTCGTCCTTATGCGCCTTAGGGGCTGCCATTATGATTCTGATCAGGCATATTGTCTAGAAGAGGTAGAAAATGAGAAGCGGATTTGTCGCATTAGCCGGACGTCCCAATGCCGGCAAGAGTACACTGATCAATTCCCTGGTGGGCGAGAAGGTGGCGATTGTTTCCCCCAAAGCCCAGACGACCCGTTCTGAGATCAGAGGAATCTATACGGATGAGGACTGTCAGATTGTCTTTACGGATACTCCGGGTATTCATAAGGCAAAGGACAGGCTCGGCACCCGGATGAATAAGGAAAGTGCGGATGTGATCCAGGGGGTGGATGTGATCTATCTTGTGGTGGATGGATCCGTACCGTTCGGATCGGGTGATGAGTATGTGCTGAACATGGTGAAGAATGCCGGTGTACCGGTCTTTCTCCTGTTGAATAAGATCGATAAGATGGATCAGGAAAAGGTCATGGCTAATCTGTCCAGCTGGCAGAAGCGCTTTGACTTTGCGGAGTTCTTCCCGCTCAGTGCCAAATTTGATAAGAGCTTTCATGATCTCATCAAAACAACTGCATCCTATCTGCCGGAAGGAGGGCTCCTGTATCCGGCGGATGTGGTAAGCGACGGGGCGGAGAATTTCCGCATTGCGGAGATCATCCGGGAAAAGGTACTGGAATGCACGGAGCAGGAAGTGCCGCATGCCACAGCCGTCAAGATTGAAAGCAAGAAGTATTCCAGGAAGGCTTGCGATATTGAAGCGGTCATCCTGGTTGAAAAGGAAGGACAGAAGGCTATCATGATCGGCAAGGGCGGTACGATGCTGAAGAAGATCGGCATCCTGGCCCGTAAAGATCTGGAGAAGCTGCTGGATACCCATGTCTATCTGACCCTGTTTGTCAGAGTGGAAAAGGAATGGCGTTCCAAAGATGCCCGTATTTCAGAATACGGCTATGGCGGTGCGTTCAGAGAAGAATGAATGATACCATCAGGGCTTTTATTCTGAACCAGAAGGACTATCGGGAAAGAGATGCACTGCTGCAGGTGTTTACCCGGGAATCTGGAAGACTGGCTGTGATCGCCGCCGGGGCACGGAAAATGACATCCCATAATGCCGGCCGCATCCTGCCCTGTACGCTGGCTGATCTGCATATTGACTATGTATCCGGCAAGACGATATTCCGTCTCAAAGGAGCCGAAACTGTAAACCCGTACCGTCACATACAGAACAGTCTCATCCTGAGCAGTGCGGCTCAGGTTCTCTGCGATACCATGTATCAGATGAATCTGGAAGAAACCGGCATGATGGAAACAGAATATGATCTGCTGGCCAGCGCTATGGATGCACTTGAAGCTGGCCATGATGCCAATACTGTTATCTGCCTTTATCTGGCTGATCTGCTGAAGCTTTTCGGCAGTGAACCGGACGTTGATGAATGTACGGTCTGCGGAAAAAAAATGGTGCGTTCTATTTCAGTTAAAGCCGGCGGCTTTCTCTGTGAAGAACATGCCGTCCAGGAAAAAGCACCGTTTCTGCCGAAAGAAGATCTGAAGCGCTTCCGTCTTTTATGCAAGGCCGGCATGGCCCATCTTGATATTGCGGAAAAGGCAGATCCGGCAAAGCTCCCGGATGTAAGCTTCTTAGCCGAATTCATCCATGCCTATACCGGCAGTTCCATTGCCTCTATCGCTTTCTATGAAGAAGTCAGTGCACTCTGACTTTTTCTTTTTGTCTGCCATACCTCATGATATAATATGGACACATATGCATATGTGTAAAATATGAAAGCCAATACGTAAAGGATGTGCTGCCTGTCACGCAGCATGAACTTTCGATCTGCCCCTGTATCGGGTGCAGATAACTGTCATTGTCTGTTTATCTGTTCTTCATTCTGCCTCTTGAATCATCTGAAATTCTGCGGCGATCATCTGTGACAGAATCTGAATCAGTATCAGCAGGAAGAGAAAAGCGTTCTTTCCATCCATGCGGCAGATGGAGAAATCTATGGCTTTATCGGCCATAACGGTGCTGGAAAAACATCTGCAATCCGCTGTGCCGCAGGTATCCTGCCGTTTGAGGGCGGAAAGATATGGATCAACGGAACAGATATCCGCAAGGATCCTCTATTGGTCAAACGGCAGACAGCCGATCTGCCGGATAATCCGGATCTTTATGACAATATGAGCGGGAAAGCGTATCTCAACTTCATCGCTGATGTGTTTGAAGACAGATGGGAAGAGAAGATTCGAAGTGCTGATCTGAAGGGGGCAGGCAGCTGAGATTTATCATAAGCCTGGTTCACCATTTCTGTTGTGTGCTGTATGATGTAAAAATAATAAGAGGTACAGAAAATGCGATATATCAGGATGAAAGAAGGTCTGACTGAAGTCAGTGTGATCGGGGCAGGATGCATGCGGATTGCCGATATGGATCTGAAAGAAGCAGATGCGTTTGTCAGAGGAGCACTGGATCTTGGTATCAATTTCTTTGATGAAGCTGACATTTATGGCAGAGGAAGAAGTGAAGAAGTGTTGGGACATGTGCTGGCAGAGGATCCTTCTCTAAGAGAGAAAATGTTCATCCAGTCCAAGTGCGGGATTCATGACGGCGTGTATGATTTTTCCAGAGAACATATTCTGAAGAGTGTGGATGGCATCCTGGAACGGCTTCATACGGATCATATTGATTCTCTTCTGCTGCATCGGCCGGATATTCTGATGGAAGGGGAAGAAGTCAGAGATGCATTTGATATACTTGAAAAAAGCGGAAAGGTGCGGTCGTTCGGTGTTTCCAACCAGAGTCCATGTCAGATGGATCTTCTGCAGTCTGTCATTCATCAGAAACTGACATGTGATCAGGTACAGCTCAGCTGTGCCCATACCTTGATGATCGATGCTTTATTGAATGTGGATATGCAGAATGAAGCAGGGATTGTAAGGGATGGCGGCGTTATTCCTTATGTGCAGAAGAATCAGATGGCTTTGCAGGCCTGGTCGCCGCTGCAGGCCGGATTCTTTGAAGGCGTTTTTCTTAATAAGGAAGAATACAGAGAATTGAACGAAACGCTGCAGAAGATCGGGGAAAAGTATGATGTGGATGCAGATACTATTGCCTATGCCTGGATTCTCAGAGTGCCTGGAAAGACGCAGGTTATTACCGGTACCACAAAGATGGAAAGACTTGCCAGCGCGGCAGAAGCTTCAGATATCCATCTGACCCGTACCGAGTGGTATGACATCTATAAAACAGGCGGGCATAAACTGCCATAATCGTATATACATATAAGGAAGAGAAAGGATTTGTGAAATTCTTTCTCTTTTTATGCATGTATGACGCTTCGCTGAATTGAATCTTGACTTTATGGGTGCTATACTTCTAACGTTTTGATAAACTGTACTTTTAAGACTGACAGGGGAGGATGTACAAATGGATAAAGAGAAGACGTTTGATCTCATTGTTTCACATGCCAAGAATACGGGCTTTGTATTCCAGGGGTCTGAGATCTACGGCGGACTGAGCAACACATGGGATTTTGGTCCTTATGGTGTGCTGCTGAAGGACAATATCAAGAAAGCATGGCAGAAGAAGTTCATTCAGGAAGATCCCAATAACGTAGAGATTCAGGCAGCGATCCTGATGAACCCGAAGGTATGGGAAGCTTCCGGTCACCTCAAGGGGTTCAGTGATCCGTTAATGGACTGCAGGAGCTGCCATACAAGACACAGAGCCGATCAGCTCATTGAAGAATGGTCTGGCGGCAAGGTCAGCTGTGAAGGATGGTCCAATGAACAGATGGAAAAGTTCATTGAGGATAACAAGATCCCATGCCCTGACTGCGGCAAGCATGATTTCACACCGATCCGTCAGTTCAACCTGATGTTCAAGACATTCCAGGGTACTCTGGAAGATGCCAAGAGCACGGTTTATTTAAGACCGGAAACTGCTCAGGGCATGTTCGTTGACTTCAAGAATGTACAGAGAGCTTACCGTAAGAAGCTGCCGTTCGGCATCGGCCAGATCGGCAAGTCTTTCCGTAATGAAATTACGCCTGGCAACTTCATCTTCAGAACCCGTGAGTTCGAACAGATGGAAATGGAGTTCTTCTGCAAGCCCGGTACGGATGATGAATGGTTCCCTTACTGGAGAAAGTTCTGCATGGACTGGATCCTGTCTCTTGGCGGAACCCGTGAGAATCTGCGCTTCAGAGACCATGAAAAGGAAGAACTGAGCTTCTACTCCAAGGCTACTACGGATATTGAATACAAGTTCCCGTGGGGCTGGGGCGAGTTATGGGGTATTGCGGATCGTACCGACTACGATCTGACCCAGCATCAGAACGCTTCCGGAAAGGATCTGACTTATCTTGATCCGACTACCAATGAGAAGTATCTGCCGTATGTAGTTGAACCGGCAGTAGGTGTTGAAAGACTGTTCTTCATGTTCTTCACCGATGCCTATGATGAAGAAACACTGGAAAACGGCGATACCCGTATTGTCATGCACTTCCATCCGGTACTGGCACCGCTCAAGGCTGCCGTACTGCCGTTAAAGAAGAAAGCCCATGGCGATAAGGCAAAGGAAATCTACAAGTCTCTTTCCTATGACTTCCCGGTTGCCTATGATGATGCCGGTTCCATCGGCAAGCGCTACCGCAGAATGGATGAAGTCGGTACACCGTACTGCATCACGGTTGATGATCAGACCATGGAAGACGGTACCGTTACCATCCGTGACAGAGATACGATGGCCCAGAGCCGCATGAGTGTGGAAGAAGTCAGAGAAAAGATCAATAAAGAGATCCGGTTCTGATCGATGTCCATTGCCAAAGAGGAAATAGAGGCCGTACGGGCCAAAGCTGACATCGTCCAGGTGGTGGGACACTACATCCCGCTCAAGCCGGAAGGAAAGAAATATGTCGGCTTATGTCCGTTTCATGATGACCATAATCCTTCGTTTACGGTAGATCCTGATAAACAGTTCTGTTACTGCTTTGTCTGCCATAACGGAGGGGATGTGTTCAAGTTTGTAGAACTTTATGAACATGTATCGTTTCCGGAAGCGGTCAGTAAAGTAGCTGATCTTGTCGGCTATACGCTGTCCTCCTCGGCCCGGATCAGTACCTATGTTCATAAGGAAGATCCCCACATCGCTGCTCTGCATCATGTGCTGCAGGAAAGCATCCGGTTTACGGAAAAGATGTTAATGGCAAACCGGGGCCGGCAGGCATTGAAATACCTGCAGGCAAGAGGGCTCGACGCAGATGAGATCAGAAAGTTCCAGATCGGCTATGATCCGGGCAAAAATGATCTATATCAGTATCTGAAGCAGCAGGGCATCAGTGATCAGGATATGATTGATGCCTATGTCATCCGCCAGGGTGACTATGGTACGTATGATATCTTCAGCCAGAGAGTAACGTTTCCGATCCATGACTTTCGCGGCAGGCCCGTCGGCTTTACCGCCCGGGCCATGAACCCGCAGGCCAAAGGCAAATACATCAACACAAGTGAAACCGACCTGTATGCCAAGCGCAGACTTGTCTACAATGCCCATCGGGCCCTGCATAAGGCAAGAAGCAGCGGAAAGCTGTATGTCTGTGAAGGCGTGATGGATGTGATTGCGTTTGATCGGGCCGGTATTGAAAATGCGGTATGTACGCTTGGTACGGCATGTACGGAGGAACAGATCGGGGTCATGCGCCGGCTCGCACAGCAGATCATCTTCTGCTACGATGGCGATGATGCCGGTCAGAATGCGACATGGCGGGCGGTAACAATGGCAAGAGATGCCGGTGTGGATACGGCTGTCGTATTGAATGATACCGGAAAAGATCCGGATGAAATCATCCGGGACGGCGGTAAGGAAGCACTGCAGGAACTGGTCAGTCATACGCTGAGCTGGTTTGAGTTCTATCTCAGATACATGGCAAACCGGATGAATCTGGATTCCTATCTGGAAAAGAAGGAATTTCTGACCCGGGCAAAAGAGCAGTACGGGTATCTCAGGGATGATATGGACCGCAGCTATTACCGTGAATTAGTTGAAAAGACATGCGGACTGCCCCTTGAAACAGGAAAAAGGCAGTCACGCTGGCAGAAAAAACCGGTGGAGCGGCATGGCAGCGGGATGATTCCGGATGGCGAGAAAGAAGCAGAGCGACAGGTGCTCATCACCATGATGAAAGACCCTTCAGCTGGTGAAATCTACCGGCAGGAACTCGGTTATATGAATGATCCTGTCAATGATGCATTAGCCAATCTCATCCTTTCATCCATATCGAAAACAGGTTTTGGAGAACCGTATGAACTGCTGCATGAAACAGAGGATCCCGCGGTTGCTAAGCGCATCAATGAGATCTATACCAGTGAGGCATGGAATATGGATCCGGATATCAATGCCATGAAAGGCGCCATCAGCCGGATCCAGATCCAGTTCTATACGGAACAGTCAAAGCAGCTGAAACACAGACTTGATACAAGCAGTGATGCTGAAGAGAAAAAAGCCCTGGTACAGCAATACCGGGATACGCTGATACAGTTAAGGAGGTTATACAATGAGCAAAGCAGATGACAAGAATAAAAAGGGCGGCCTCCGCATCAGTTCCTACAAGGGAACAGGCCGCAGTAAAGAACTGAAAACACTCGATGAACTCAAGCAGGATTATCTTGCTGTCTATGAGGAAGACGGGGTTCTTTATCAGAAAGATGTCATGGCTTCTCTTGAGAAGCTGTCCCTGTCAGATGATGAGATGGATGATCTCTGGGACTGGATGAGCGAGAACAATATCACCCTGTCGGAAGACGAAGATGTCGAAGCTGACATGCTGAGTGAAGATGAGGGGGATGATGAG
>ONOV01000093.1 GCA_900319505.1 uncultured Erysipelotrichaceae bacterium | reverse complement strand
GGTGCCGCCTGCTTTCAGCGAAATCAGGAATACCGGAATATCATTATGATTGAAGGCTTTGACCATTTCCATACGCTTTTCTTTCGGCGTTTCACCGATGATCTTATAGTACGGAATGCCGGCTGCCTTCAGATCCTCTTCCAGTAATGCAAGCATGGATGTGAACTGGGAGAATACCAGCATTCTGTGCCCTTCTTCCATGGCAGCCTGGATCAGATTCATACATGCCTCACGCTTGGCGCTTTCCCCTTTATATGCATCAAAAGCCAGGGATGGATCACAGCAGATCTGACGGATCCGGGTAAGTTCGGCCAGGATTCTGATCTTTTCTTTGCCCGCTTCAGAAGGATCAGCATTTTTCATACCGATGGCAAGCATCTTTTTCATATGGGCTACTTCTGCATCATAGAGTTTCTGCTGCTCCCCTTCCATGCGCGCATATCTTGTTTCTTCCAGCTTTTCCGGCAGATCTTTAAGAACTTCCTCCTTTTTCCGTCTCAGAATAAACGGTCCGGTAAAACCTCTGAGTTTCTGGGCAGCACTGTCATCCTGATTTTTTACAATCGGTGTTTCAAACTTTTTCACGAATGTCTTGTTATTGTAAAGCAGACCCGGCATCAGGTAATCAAAGATACTCCACAGCTCTGACAGTCTGTTTTCGATTGGTGTTCCCGTCAGGGCAAACCGATGATCCGCATGGATGACTTTAACTGCTTTGGCCTGGGCTGCCGTGGCATTTTTAATGTACTGTGCTTCATCGATGACACATACACTGAATGTTTTGTCTTCATACAGCTTCAGATCTCTCTTCAGAAGATCATAGGAAGTAATATAGACATCTGCTTCTGTATTCAATGCCTCTTCCCGCTTTGCCGGCAGACCGGCAATGACCTGAGCTTTGAGAGAAGGCGCAAAGCGGTGGATTTCTTCTTCCCAGTTATATACAAGAGAAGCCGGACAGACGACAAGGGCACTCTTCTTCTCACCGTTTTCCTTGTTATAGAGGAATAAGGTAATCATCTGCAGGGTTTTGCCCAACCCCATTTCATCTGCCAGGATTCCGCCGAATCCAGTTTTTTCCAGTACGGCAAGCCACTTGAAGCCATATTCCTGATAAGGCCTCAGAATATTCGCTGTTTCTGCAGGCACTTCAATATCACTGTCTTTGATATCCTTGAAATTCTTGATCAGCGAACGGATATGGCTGTCACGCCTTGCCGCAATGTCATCATGCTTTTCCAGAAGCTTATCCACATACAGAGCCCGGTACAGCGGTGCACTGACTTTATCCCGGATCGCTTCCAGATCATTGAGATCCAGCTGAGTGAACATCTGTTCCATATCTTCAATGGAGGATGTATCTTCCAGATCAACAAAGTCGCCGCTCTTGAGACGATGGTATTTCTTATGCTGGTGATAGCTGTTCAGAATGGCCGCCAGTTCTTCCGGATCCGCATCAGCTGAGGTCAGCTTCAGATCCATCAGACCGGCAGTCTGTGAGACAGATACACCTAAAGCCATCTTGGGAGCAGGACGGACATGAAGTTTATTGAAAGCATCCGTTCCGACAACCGTACCATAAGACTCCAGCCGTGCCATATCATGCATAAGGAATTCATACAGATGTTCATCATCCACTTCAGCATAATAAACATGGTGATATGAATCATAGCTGCCGAATACTTCTTTCAGCATCTGTATGACGGCTGTTTCCAATGTCTTATCACTGTTCTTACTGACACCCGGCTCAATGCCAAGGACATTATCTTTTCCGCCATAGGAAACAGATGACTGACATATCAGCATGTCCTGATCAAGATCCATTTTGAAAGTAAATTCCGCTTCCGGCGGCAGGATAGGACGGATGGCCTCTGACGCGTTGTCCACCACTTCAAAATAAGGACTTTTATCAAAGCGAGGCAGCACTCTTGTATAAAAAGAGCGCAGATCTTCCCGGGCTACTGTAAAACCATATGAACCGCCGGAATAGGATGAATCAAATGGACGCAGCGCGTCGTTCTCCTGATCACTCATACGCGAAAGCCGTTTGAGGTCCAGAGAGTAGGTATACATGGCACCGCTGAGGCGTGCCGGTATATCTACCGCAACCGAAATGCCGGCCGGGCCATTTGCGCCCTGGACTTCATTGATCACCAGCTGAACTGATATGTCCTGATGGGCAACCCATATTTCAAATTCCTCTTTTCCATGATCGGCCTGGATGGTCATATCCACTTTGCGACCCTCACTGATCTCATAAAAACGATCCAGCAGGGCACCATCAAAATCCAGCGCATGGCTGATACTCATGCCGTCATAGCCATAGCGGCGGTAAAACACCTCATTCATGTCTACAGCAGAACTGATCTGACTGGAGAACAGCCTGTAGTAATCTTCACTTTCCGGTGTAAAGGTATGGCCGAAGAAGTCCAGAACGATTGTCTTGGATGCAGAAAAGGCACAGTGGTTTTTTACACAGCGGTAGAAATCTTCATAGCTCTTGAGGATAACGGTCTTGCCGCCTTCATAGCCGACCCTGAAGGTCAGTGAATTGGCTTCACGGCCAAGCAGAATTCTTGGCTTCATGACAATATCCGGGATGAGCTTGGCTGTTTTGACCTTAGGATGCAGAACTTCCTCTTCCATCAGGGTAAGGAGATTGCGACCTCCGGCACTTGTGGAAAGGCTGAACTCAGCAGGATGTTCCGCAATGAAGCTGCAGATCCTGCCTAGAGCACAGGCTGTCCAGACAAACAGCGGCTGTCCTGCCTCCATCTTTTCCTTATCTATCGTCAGTGTGTCTGAACCATATCTGACGGTAATCTCCATTTCGGCGGCATAAATTCCATTTGAATCAAAGTCTGTTATCAGCCTGTAGTTCAATCCATCAACCGAAGAATAGACTTCAGCCTGCCAGCCATATACACCGTTTAACGGCTGCCTGCTGAAAACATGAACATTCCACTGCGGCCGCAGATATTTCTTCCATTCTTTTTCATCCGTTTCATATATCGTCGCATGACTCAGAATTTCCGGCAGATCTACCAGAAGCTGTGTATCAGGATGTCTGAAGTATTTCATCGGAAGCGGTACAGCTTTACGTTTCAGGTATTCTTCTTTTGCCTTTTTCCATTCTTCGATCTGATCCAGCCGTTTTAATCTGATCAGATATTTATCCTGCTTCTCCACCATCATCAGCGGACCGTACTGTTTTTCGGCTGCGATCAGAGCAGCTGCTTCATAAATCTCCGTTTCAAAAAGCGGTATACTGTATGAAGTGACATTATACTCTGCACTGACTGAGTATCCTGAACTGTCGTATTCAGGCAGCTCTATTATTGCCTTGTATTTTTTCCCATCCCACCCGGCAGTATAGAATGTATCCCCTGCACGGTTGACCTGTTTTTCAACATGAATACCCCTCTGGTATTTACGGTTCTCTGCTGCACTGAGGACTCTGTCCGTAACAGAATCACGCCATTTCCATGGACTTTCCAGTCTCTCTCTTTTCAAATATTCATCCTTCATACCCGGAAGTATACACTAAGAAAAAGAACAGAGACATCATTTTCTCTGCTCTGTCATGCTGGATTCATCAGTTTCTCAGGCGTGAATACCGGTAACTTTATAATCCTGATCTTCTACAGCCTTCTTCAGGACAGCATCGTCCACATCTTCAGTTAATACGACGACAG
>ONOV01000040.1 GCA_900319505.1 uncultured Erysipelotrichaceae bacterium | reverse complement strand
ATAGAAAATCTGATTTCCACTCACACTGATCTTGTTCTTATCCGGCTTCGATACAGGAATCATATTAGTGCTGCTGGAATTTGCTGAATTAATCAGATTATGAGTCAATGCATTTGTATCAACAGTCTGACTGTTATTTGTTAAGCCTGCTTCTTTTAAAACAGACCAGACAGCATCACGTGTACTTCCATAAGCCTGTTCCTTTGAAACGTAATAATCGGCCAGATAAATTGATGAATACGATTCAATAGGATCATCAAAGGAGTTCACAATGCAGAATGCAGCTTTATAGAACGAAAGCTGTATCAGCTGCTGGTATGTCAGTCCGGAAGATGTTGTTCCTCCGTTCCAGTAACTGCTGACCTCCTGCAGGAATTTCTTCAGCAGAGCCTGCTTATTACTATCGTTTCGATCCGCATAGGTAAAGGTATTATTGCCAATGCTGTCCGGGAAATCATCACGCAGATACTGGGGCGGTGTCAGAAGCTGATTGAAATCATCTTCTGAAGTCTTTACAACACTGGGAACAATCTCATATAGTCCGTATCCGTTATACGGATAGCCGGCATAGAGAAGACTTTCCAGCTTAGTTTTCAATGCAGTCTGAGCATCTCCGGTAATATGATTGGCGGCAAAAAAGTCTTCGAACGTTGTCTCAGTATATGTGGGAACCTTCTTAATACTATCTGTCGTATGCGGCCAATGCAGATCAATATTCATGCAGTAGAGGATAATCTTTGTTCCATCAGACTGTGTGACAGAATGTATCGTTGTATTCGGATCGTAATCGATTGTAACAGTGTCTGGCACTTGACTGAGCAAAAGGGCATGGATTGAAAACCGGCCTGACTGCAGAGCTGCTGTTGCAGAGGCAGTATCTATACTGACATCCTCTTTTTCAGCCGCTGCATTTTCATCCTGTAAGTGATACGCACTGACCGCATTGTTCTCTGCCAGTTCCGGCAGAGAAATCCGGACTGAAATATCCTGAGCGGGTTCGATATTGTGTTCGCCATCTTCCAGATAGAAATCAAAATTATACGCAGCTACCTGATCTGCTGTCAGATCAGAATTTTCTGATGCCTGCTGCAGTGCAGTCAGAATCTTCTCGGCATCCACCTTTGTAACAGATACCTGAATGCCTTCGGAAAATGCACCTTCCGGTGCACTGATATAGATCTCAGTTCCATCATCCGCCTGTGTCTGCAGTGATAAGGCAGGTGCAGAATCCGTCTGCATATCAGAAACAGGTTCTTCTGCTGCTTCAGCCGTGGATGAGCCGCTTGTCTCTGCAGCAGTACTGTCTGTATCAGATGGTGTTTCTTCCGTTACAGTCTGTGTCTGCCGGGCAGCGGCCTGCTCTGCTGCATTAACAGATTCCATCACTTCCGCATCAGTTTCATCTATCGCATTAACAATATCAGTTTCTTCCGTATTCTCCTGGGCCAGAACGGGCTGTGGGAATAAGCCGATCGTCAATGCCAGAGCCAGAAACAGTCCTTCTAATCTTCTATGGTTGTTCAAGTTTCTTTTTCCTCCTTGCAAGTATCATAAAAGTCATTCATGAATGTCTGAATGAGCAGTTATTGATGCAATAATTACCATAGCGAAGAAGGAAAGTAAAATGTTTCGTCTGACTTTGAACATTTTTTGTATAACCATCCAAATTTATGAGGAATATTGAGTATTTTTATGATCTTTCGTGATTTGTCTGACTTTCATATGTCTTACGCAGTTTCAGATCTTTTGCTGACCGGCAGAAAAAGCCTGGTCTTCTGCAAAGCAGAAAACCAGGCTTGAAGTTCGTATTATTTTCAGGAAAGCAGAGGCTTGCAGGCTTCCGCAAGCACATCCTTTTCCTTCTGTGCTTCTTCGAGCGTAGCCCCTTTGGTGGTGAAGTATGTCTTGATCTTCGGTTCTGTTCCGGAAGGTCTGACAATGACTACCGCACCATCATCCAGATCATAGCGAAGAACATTTGCTTTCGGCAGACCCGTAGCTGCGGTGTCCTCATAATCGGTAACCTTGACCACCTTATGACCGGCAAAATCCTTCGGTGCTTCTTTTCTTAAGGAAGCCATGATGCCGGCCATCTTGTCCATACCGGAAAGACCAGGGAATTCAAAGGCATCAACCTTGTTGTAATATCTGCCATACTGGGCATAAAGCTCTTCCAGTCTCTGCTTGATGGAAGAACCGATGGAACGGTAGTAGGCAGCCATTTCACAGATCAGCATGCTCGCCACAATGGCATCCTTATCACGGACATACGGTCCGGCCAGATAGCCATAGCTCTCTTCAAAACCGAAGATGAATCTGTCCTCTTCCCCTGCTTTTTCAAGCTGCAGGATCTGATCGCCGATCCACTTGAAGCCGGTCAGTGTATGTCTCAGCTCAACGCCATAATGTTCCGCAACCTTTTCAGCCATCGGGGTAGAAACGATGGATTCAACGGCAACAGGATTCTCAGGCATCGTGCCCTTTTCAATACGTCCGGCACAGATGTAATCCAGTAAAAGAACGCCCATCTCATTGCCGGTTACAAGCTCATAGGAGCCATCCGGGCAGCGCATGGCAATACCGACACGGTCCGCATCAGGGTCTGTTGCCAGCATCAGATCTGCGCCTGTCTTCTTGGCCAGTTCCACACCATACTTCATGGCTTCATAGATTTCCGGATTCGGATACGGTGCGGTGGTGAAGTAGCCATTGGGATATTCCTGTTCCGGTACGATCGTAATATCGGTAATACCGATATCGCTCAATACATGGGTTACCGGCACAAGACCTGTACCATTCAGAGGAGAATACACCAGCTTGAGGCCTGCTGTTCTGCATAAGCCCGGTCTGACCTGACGGGCTTCAATCGCATCATACAGAGCCTTCTTGCAGTCATCGCCGACAAACTGAATCAGTCCCTTTTCTACGCCTTCCGCAAAGCTCATGTACTTGGCACCGGTCAGGACATCTGTCTTCTGAATCTGATCATAGACAACCGCAACTGCATCATCTGTCATCTGGCAGCCATCGGGTCCATATGCCTTATAGCCATTGTACTGGGCCGGGTTATGAGAAGCAGTGACCATAATACCGGCATTGCACTTGTAATATCTTGTCGCAAAGCTTAAAGCCGGAACCGGCATCAGCTCATCATAAATACGGACGTGAACGCCATTGGCAGCCAGAACACCGGCCGCATCTCTGGCAAAGTTCCAGCCCTTCAATCTGGAATCATAGGAAATGGCAACTGTCTGTGTGCCGCCCTGTGTCTTCACCCAGTCCGCAACACCCTGTGTAGCCTGTCTGACAACCCAGATGTTCATACGGTTCGTACCGGCACCGAGCGTTCCTCTTAAACCGGCTGTACCGAACTGCAGTGCCACAGCAAAACGCTCTTTGATGGCATTATCGTCACCTTTGATGCTGTTGAGCTCACGTTTCAGATCAAAATCTTCAAGATCGGCATTGAGCCATCTCTGATACTCATCCTGATAAGACATGCTTTTACTTTTTATCCTTTCAATTATCTTTGCTGAAAATAAAAGAGGAAGCTGTACAAGACATACTCCCCCTTAAATACCAATTGATCTATTAGGCAATGACTTTCTGAGCACGAAGTACGTCTTCGATTGTCTTAATAGCAGTATCCTCGTCTTCACCATCACATGTAACAGTGATTTCGGACTGTGTAGGAATACCAAGAGACATAACGCCCATGATGGACTTCATATTAACTGTTCTTCCTTTATAAGATACCTTTACTTCGCTCTTGAACTTGCTGGCCGCATTGACAGCAACTGTAGCCGGACGGGCGTGCAGTCCTACCGGGTCAACAACTGTAACTGAAATCTGTTTCATTGTTATCATTCCTCCTGTACCAATGACTGCCATTATTTTAACGCACACCTTTTTCATTTACAAGCGTTTACATTATTTCCTGCCGCATCCTGTACAGTACCAAATGTTTCACTGATCAGTCCCTTTTTATCAGTCAGATACAATATTATCTGATCGCATTTGCTCTGGTATAAAACTGATAATAGACACCCTTCTCTGCCATAAGTTCTTCATGATTTCCTTCTTCGACAATACCTTCATCCGTCCTCTTTTAAGGACACTTTCAGTGTACAAAAACATCATCTTTCAGATGTCCATAGCCGTGTACACCTGCAGGAGAAATTTTTTAACCCTCTCTGGAGAAATAACTGGCTGGTGTTTCATACAGCTGAGCGCAAAGGGCGGCTGGGAGAATACTAACCTTCTGCCAGCCGCTCTTTTATGCTTCTATCGTTGTAAAGTCACTTCCCTGAATATTCTTTGATTTCCTTTTTCTGTCTTGCTTTCTGGCGCCTTGCATAACGGGATCCGGGCACCATCGTGCCTGCCCTTCCGGCACCTGCCAGCCTTCTGCCGCCTTTACGCGCATGAGCTGTATCATACAGTGCTCTTTGTGCCGCGTTCATTTTCTTT
>ONOV01000030.1 GCA_900319505.1 uncultured Erysipelotrichaceae bacterium | reverse complement strand
GTGGAGCTAAAGGGATTCGAACCCTCGACCCCCTGATTGCGAACCAGGTGCTCTCCCAGCTGAGCTATAACCCCATATGCATGGAATATAGTAGCACATTTCCAGAAAGAGAAAAAGTAAAATAATAAAGAGAGGAGAATCAGAAATGACGGTATTAGAGAAAAGACTGTCGAAGGAACGGCTGCTGATGACGCTGAATAAAGAGGATGTCAGAAATCTGTCTGTACAGGTGCCGGCAGGAATGGTTCCGGTAGACAGAAAAGAAAGAATCAGGTATCGGGATGCGTGGTGTGAGCTGCTTGTCAGACTGGGCTTTGAAGCGGATCTGAAACATGCTTATGGCAGGTTTGATGGGATGGTGGAGAAGGATGAGAAGTTCTTTCTGGATCATCTGTATCTTTTAAGGGAGAGTGATGGCAGGCTGGCCAGTGCCTGCGGGCTGTGGTATGGAAATGATTTCAGAGAGGACCGGCTGCGGCTGCATTATGTATTAACCAGCCCCCAAAGCCAGAAAAAAGGAGCTGCCCATTATGTGGTATCACAGGCAGTCCTGGCATACTTTCATATGTATGATGCGCCTTTGTATCTATCCACGCAGGCACAGAGCTGGCCTGCCATCAGGCTGTATTGTTCGATTGGTTTCAGACCGTATATCGGTGACTGCCTGAAGTTTGATCGTGATACGGCGGAAAGAAGATGGCTGGAATGTGTACAGAGTGTTACTGACTTAACCGGATCAGACCAGTTCAAATGAGATGGAGGCATTGCCATGGTCATAGTCCAGATGCATCATCGCTCCGTTGATCATGACCATGGCCGGGATGGTATGGCCGATGTCTGCCTGGGTGATGACCGGAATATGCGGCAGTGCCATGCGTACCGCATCTTCATAATCCATGCCTGTTTCTGAGCTTTCAAACAGCACGCGGCCGACAATGACAGCTTCCGTATGGTCAAACCAGCCGGCATAGCTGAACTGTTTCAAAGTACGGTAGAAGTTTTCGGCGGAGAGGGCAAAGTTGTCAAAGTAGAAAATCTGATGGTCATCTGCGTAGCGTTCCACAAAGTCACGGGTGGCGTCAAAACGGGTACCGATCAGATCTTTCAATCCATCAATACAGCCGCCGATGCACCGGCCGGATACGTGTATTTCATCCTGCGTTGCCTGCCAGATGTCTTCACTGTCATAGGCCGGGGTATCAACCATGAATTTGGCTTTGGACATATAGGCTGGAAAGTTATGCTCACTCAGATCTGAACCATTGAGAAAGTGCAGGGCACTGGCTATGTAGTCCCAATCTCTGCCAAGATCAAAGGAACCGGCATTCATGCCATAGAAGCTGGCCACATCGTACTTTACGGTATAGGGATATAACAGACCCGTCGGATCAGAAGCTCCCATCATCCACTTGGGATGTTTCCGGGCAGCTTCAAAGTCAAAGTAAGGGATCATTTCATTCAGAAAGTCTCCGCCTGCTGCTGCCATGACCATATCAATGGAATCATCGGTAAAAAGTGATGTTATTTCTCTGCCGCGGGTTTCAGCATCGGCTGAGCGCTCATCAGCTGTGCGCACGGATGGTGTCTCCCGGATGCGATAGCCTTCTTCTTCAAGGACGGATAAGGACTGTTCGAAGTCCGGTATTTTATCGCCGACACCGGCACTTGGTGCAGCGATGCCGATGGTGCTGCCGGGGTGTATGAATTCAGGATAGATCATTTTGCATTCCTTTCTTTTTCTTCTATGGTAACAGGATTTTCTGCATGATGAAGCGGATATTCTGTTATAGTGATTGGTAGTATGAGTGAAAAAGTTCTAATTACAGGAGGCTCAGAGGGAATCGGCTATGGCTTTGCAAGATGTTTTGCTCAAAGGAAGGCTGAGCTGTATCTCTGTGCCAGAAATATCACGAAGCTGCAGCAGGCGGCTGATGCCCTGCGGCAGGAATACGGCTGTCATGTGGAGATCATTCCGGGTGATCTGAGTGATCAGAACTGTGTATATGCTCTGTATCACGCGTTTGATGGGAATACGCCGGATGTAGTGGTGAACAATGCCGGTATGGGCTATACCGGAAAAGCGCTGGACAGTGATATGAAAATGGATGAAAACATGATTGAGCTCAATGTCAAGACAGTGATGAATCTGACCAAGTTCTTTGCCCGGGATATGGTTCAGAAAGGAAAGGGACTGATCATTAATGTCGCTTCTACCGGCGCCTTCCAGCCAGGACCCTATATTGCGGAGTATTATGCCAGCAAGGCATTTGTGCTTTCATACAGTGAAGCGCTGAATGAGGAGCTCAAAGATACCGGGGTTCATATCTGTACGGTATGTCCCGGACCGGTCAATACCGGCTTCTATCAGAAAAGCGGCGGGAAGATGCCGCCGCTGCATATGGAACCGATGGATGTGGCACGCTATACACTGAAACATGTACAGGAAGCTGTGGTGGTGCCGGGAATTTCCAATAAAATTGCTAGAATACTTCCTTCAGGTATGAAAATGCGGACTGTAGGAAAGATGAAACAGGCCTCACAACATACTGATCCCCAAGACTGAGCAGGCGGTTGAGACGATCTTCCGCCTTTTTTATGGTGTAGTGCATTTCTGCTGTATAGAGGATCATATTGTCAGAACAGATGGTGATGGCATAGGACTTTGTCTGGTCTTCATTTGTAACCCTGACGGTGGATGGCAGATCAGTTTTAACCGTGATCTTGCCGGACTTCGGTACATCGATGGAAAGAGAGGATTCAGCGGTTACGGTATCTGTTCTTTCACCGGCAATCTTCTTTGCCGTGATGGTACCCATCCCTTCTCCTGCCTGGATGATATCCTTGCGGATATAGGTGGAATTGATGAAAATGGCGATTTTGGCTGTATCTCTGATATGTTCCGGATCCAGGATACCGCTGTCCGCATGAGCTGTTACGATGATTACATTCATATCACCAAGCTTTTCATAAGAGGCCAGGGTGTGTCCGGCTTCATCCGTATAGCCGGATTTACAGCCCTGCAGGCCGATGATGGTATCTTCCGGATAGTTCTGGATGTGCTGGCGTACGCCATTCATCAGGGCATTGCCAAGAGAATCTGTATAGGAAATGGCTGAAATAATGGATTTGAAAGTAGGATTCTTCAATCCTGTTTCCAGCAATAAAGCCAGGTCCCGGCAGGTGGTGTAGTGATTGTCATCATGCAGGCCGGTAGGATTCATGAAGTGTGAGTCTTTCATCCCGATAGCCTGTGCTTCTTCATTCATCATGGTTACAAATCCGTCAATACTGCCGCCGACATGAATGGCAATGGCATTGCACGCATCAGCCCCGGAAGGCATGATCGCGCCATAGAACAGAT
>ONOV01000118.1 GCA_900319505.1 uncultured Erysipelotrichaceae bacterium | reverse complement strand
TGTATGCCAGCTTTTCAGATATGCCATAAATAATCGGAAAGTTTCTGACAGATCCAGTCAATCTGATCATAAATACATGGAGAACCGCTGTTTCATGCGTAAATAAAGGGCTGAGGAGAAGAAGGTTAAAGAGATTGGCTTTGCTGCGCTGACAATTGCGGATGACTTCATGTTTTCTAAGGCCTTTGGAAATCCCGATAATATTGATGTGACTAGACGCGTACTGGAGCTGTTTTACTGGCAGGAAGATCTGTGCCGTTCATCTGAAAGAAAGCCAGGCTGCTGTATGCGCTCACCCTGGTGAGAGAGGGGGGCGATTTGATCTTCTGATCATGGCGGATCTGGAAATGCTGACGGTCAGCCTGTCTGCTTTCTTTTAAGTGTGAGGAAATAACGAGGATTTCACAATGCGGACAAAAGTAATATAATTGCATGGTCGCGAGGCGAGATATGAAAGAATTAACTTTAAAGACCGCAAATGCGGAAGAGACACGCTGCCTGGGGGAGAAGATTGCTCATGCGGCACATAGAAATATGGTCTTCCTTCTGGATGGAGATCTCGGGGCAGGAAAGACCACACTGACCCAGGGCATTGCAAGAGGCCTTGGCGTGAAGCGTACAGTTACCAGTCCTACCTTCAACATCCTCAAGATCTACCATGGTACGATGACACTGTATCACATTGATGCGTACCGTCTGGAGGGTGTGCACCAGGATCTCGGTTTTGATGAGTTCCTGGATGATGATGGATTGACAGTAATTGAGTGGAGTCAGTATGTACCGCAGCTTGTGCCGCCGGCACATATGACTGTCTCCATCAGACTGCTGGATGAAGACAGCCGTGAGCTGTCATTCAAAGCGTATGGAGAAGAATATGAACAGATGCTGGAGGAACTGAAATGATTACACTGGCAATGGACACAAGCCATGTTTTTCTTGTACTGGCTTTAATCAAAGATGATCAGCTGGTTGACAGCGTACAGAAGAAATGCTGGAAGAGACAGTCGGAAGAGATTTTTCCCTGTCTTATGGATATGATGGACCGCAACGGCCTGAAGCCGGATGACATTGATGCCATGGTGATTACCGAAGGACCGGGTTCCTATACCGGGGTCAGAATTGCCATGACGATTGCCAAGGTGTTCTGTGTCATGAAGGAAAAGCCGCTGTATACCATCGGTACACTGCAGCTGTTTGCCGGCAAGAGAAACGGCCGGGTCATTCTGGATGCGCGCGGCGGCAGAGTGTATACCGCTGTCATTGATAACGGCGCTTACGCTGAAAAGCCGCATATCATCATGAAGGATGAAGTGAAGGCAGATGAAGTATGTGCCGGTGACCGCCAGCTGGTCGGTTTATCGGAAGACTATGGTGATCTGGCTCAGAATTTCGTGGATCTGAGAGACCAGTGGATCAAGGCAGATAATGTCAATCTGGTCAAGCCGGAATACCTCAAGCCAAGTACAGCGTATTTAGTCAAATGATCAGAGAAATGAAAGAGGAAGATCTGGATGCAGTGGAGGCGATTGAAGCAGAACTGTTTCCTGCGGATGCCTGGACGAGAGAGAACTTCCTCTATGAACTGAAGGAGAATCCCTTTGCTCATCTGATTGTTTTTGAAAAAGAAGGGAAGATCAGGGGCTTTGCGGACTACTGGATCACATATGAAATCTCTCAGCTCAGCGATATCGCTGTGACTGAAAGCAGTCAGAACCAGGGCATTGCCAAAGCGATGCTTGCCTGGATGCTGAAAGGTGCGGATGAAGCCGGGTGTGAGAATATGTCTCTTGAAGTGCGCAGGTCCAATGCGCCGGCCATTCATCTGTATGAGTCGCATGGCTTCATACAGGCCGGGGTGCGCAGAAGATATTATACGGATGGCGAAGATGCTTTACTGATGGTCTGTCCGTTAGGAGGAAAGTATGACGAAGTTACTGGCAATTGAAACAAGCTGTGATGAGACGGCGTGTGCGGTGGTGGAAGACGGATGCAGGATTCTTTCCAGCATTGTCTCTTCCCAGATCAACGTACATACCTTGTACGGCGGGGTTGTGCCGGAAGTGGCCAGCCGGATTCATGTTGAGAATATCAGTGCCGTCATCCATGAAGCAGTGAAAAGAAGCGGCTGCACGATGGATGAGATTGACGGCATTGCCTATACATTGGGACCGGGTCTGATCGGTTCGCTGCATGTAGGCGTACAGGCTGCCAAGACCATGGCATGGGCCTTTGATAAGCCGCTGATTCCGATCAACCATATGACCGGACATATTTATGCAAACCGCTTCGC
>ONOV01000044.1 GCA_900319505.1 uncultured Erysipelotrichaceae bacterium | reverse complement strand
GCCGCTACGGCATCTTCCTGTTTCTGACTCAGTTCATCCTGCTTTGTACGGAGCGCTTCTTTATTTGCCCTGATCTCATTTTCCGTATCAATCAGCTTCTGCAGCGTCCGATTATTGTACCGGGTCATATCCGACAGGCCATCAGCCAGGCGGATCAGCTGGCTGAAGCTCTCCGCTCCCATCAGGATATCAATCACTTTTGATAAACGCATATCGGATTGGGAAGCACTGATCTGAGCAGATACTCTGCTTTTCAGATCATCCGCCTGTGTGTTCAGTGTATCAATCTGGTCATCCAGATCACTGATCTGACTCTTCAGATCCTCTATATCCGCATTGATCGAAGCAATCTCACTCTGATACTGTTCAATCTCAGCCTTTACCGTTTCAATATCATCAGATACTTCCGCCTGCCTGGCATCAATTGAAGCAATCTTCTCTTTCAGAGAAGAGGACTGGTTTGACAGATACACCACAAATGCCTGACAGCTGTCTTTGAGACTGCCATTGAGATTATCCGTATTGGTACAGGCACTGATCCAGTAGTCTCTGTCACTGTAGTCAGGCTGCTCAGCCTCTGCTGATAACGGCAGACAGGTCATCACAAGCACCATGCATAAAATCAGCGATAATGTTCGATACAGCTTTTTTGTAAACATACGCCGATTATAGCACAGATTGTATGCATGTATTTCTTCTGCATAGAGCTGATGACATAGCTTGGATAACAAGAAAAGAAGAGAGACACATGAGCCTCTCTTCTTCAAGGTATGAATGATTGATGTTAATGAAATGGTTCCAGCAGGAATGATTACTTGGAGATTTCCTTAACGTTATAGAATGCCTTCTTGCCTCTGAATTCAGCAACAGGGCCGAGTTCCTCTTCGATTCTCATCAGCTGGTTGTACTTGGCAATACGATCAGTACGGCTCATGGAACCTGTCTTGATCTGTCCTGCATTGACACCAACAACGAGGTCAGCGATTGTGGAATCTTCGGATTCACCGGAACGGTGGGAAACAACAGCTGTCCAGCCGGCTTCCTTAGCCATTTCGATGGAGTTCAGTGTTTCTGTCAGAGTACCGATCTGGTTGAGCTTGATCAGAACTGCATTGGCAGCCTTGAGTTCAATACCCTTCTTGATGAAGGTTGTGTTAGTAACGAACAGGTCATCACCAACAAGCTGGATCTTGTCGCCAAGACGAGCTCTCAGCTTCTGCCAGCCTTCCCAGTCGTTTTCAGCTAAGCCGTCTTCCAGGGAGATCAGCGGATACTTCTCAACGAAGGAAGCATAGAGGTCGATCATCTCATCAGATGTCTTCTCACCTTCACCGGATCTCTTCAGCTCATACTTGCCTGTTTCCTCATTGTAGAATTCAGAGGAAGCCGGGTCCATAGCGAAGCAGATATCATCACCGAGCTTGTAGCCGGCCAGTTCAACAGCTTCACTCATCAGCTTTAACGGAGCTTCATTACCCATTGTCTCAAGAGGTCCATTACCGCCCTTGATGCTGTCAGGAGCGTAGCCGCCTTCATCACCGACACCTGTGCCATAGCCATACTTCTTCAGAACCTTCTTCAGAGCATGGAATGTTTCAGCACCCATACGAACAGCTTCGTGCAGGGACTTTGCGCCGACAGGCATGATCATGAATTCCTGGAAATCAACAGCGGAATCAGCGTGCTTGCCGCCATTGAGAACATTCATCATCGGAACAGGCAGAACCTTTGCGTTTGCACCGCCGATGTATTTGTACAGCGGCAGACCGCAGGAATCTGCAGCAGCTCTGGCAGCAGCCAGAGATACGGACAGAGTAGCGTTAGCACCGAGGTTGCTCTTGAACTCTGTACCATCGAGATCCAGCATTGTCTTATCAATCAGAGGCTGATCGAATACGTTCAGACCGATAACAGCCGGAGCGATCTTATCGTTGACATTGGCAACTGCCTTCAGTGTGCCCTTGCCATCATAACGATTCTTGTCGCCATCACGAAGCTCTAAGGCTTCTCTTTCACCAGTGGAAGCACCGGACGGTACAATTGCACGGCCCCAGGCACCGGACTCTGTTGTGATTTCGCACTCTACAGTAGGGTTGCCGCGGGAATCAAGAACCTCACGAGCATGAACTTCAAGAATCGGATCAATAAAATTAGGCATTTAAGTTATTCCTCCTGTTTACCTGATTTATATGTCTTCGGATAACTCCGTTAAGACCTTACTTTGTTGCATCAACAAGTGCCTTGAAGGAATCCACCTTCAAGGAAGCACCGCCGATTAATGCGCCGTCAATATCAGCGCAGGCCATGTATTCCCTGATGTTGGTCGGCTTGACAGATCCGCCGTACTGAATGCGGACAGCTTCAGCTGTAGCTTCATCATACAGATCCTTGACTGTATCACGGACAAGCTTGCAGCAGGATTCAGCCGTGCTGACATCAGCACTCTTGCCGGTACCGATCGCCCAGATCGGCTCATAAGCGATAACCATTCTGGATACTTCATCGGATGTCAGACCAGCTAAAGATTCCTTCAGCTCTGTCCTGAGGACATCAGCCGTCTTGCCGGCATCATATTCAGCTTCTGTTTCACCAACGCACAGAATCGGAACGATACCGTCAGCGAACAGTCTCTTTGCCTTGGCAGCGCAGTGTGCACTTGTCTCAGCATAATATGTTCTTCTCTCGGAATGACCGATGATGCAGTATGTGATGCCGATTTCCTTTAACATCGGAACAGAAACTTCACCGGTATAAGCACCGGAATCAATCTCATTGCAGTTTTCAGCAGCTACCTTGACAGCACCGGCGTTCTTGACGGCAATGTCAAGATCAACAAACGGTGCACCGATACCATACTCAGCAGCTTCATTGCCGGTAACATAGCCTTCAATGCCCTTGAAGAATGCAAGTGCTTCGGAAGGTGTCTTGTTCATCTTCCAGTTGCCGAAGATAATAGGCTTTCTAGACATATTTCTCAATTACTTCTCGGGGATGACAGCAACACCCGGGAGCTCCTTTCCTTCCATGAATTCCAGAGATGCACCGCCGCCTGTGGAAATGTGGCTGAACTTGTCGGCAAAGCCGAGGTTCTTGGCTGCACTTGCGGAATCACCGCCGCCGATGATTGTTGTCGCACCATCGAGGTTTGCCAGAGTCTCACAGATTGCTTCTGTGCCCTTGGCATATTCAGGCTTCTCGAATACACCCATAGGTCCATTCCAGAATACAGTCTTGGCACCAGCCAGCTCAGCCTGGAACTTCTTGACTGTCTCCGGTCCGATATCCAGACCCATATAGCCATCCGGAATCTCACCAGCCGGAACTACCTTTGTATCAGTAGCGTTGTCGAAAGCATTTGCACATACGGTATCAACCGGTAAGAACAGCTTGCCTTCGCCCTTTGCCATGAATTCCTTAGCCAGATCTTCCTTATCTGCTTCCAGCAGAGAGTCACCGATCTTGCCGCCCTGTGCAGCAGAGAATGTATAGCTCATGCCGCCGCCGATGATAACCTTATCAGCGATCTTGAGCAGGTTCTCAATAACACCGATCTTATCGGAAACCTTGGCACCGCCCAAGATGGCAACGAACGGTCTCTGCGGATCATTCAGCGCTTTGCCGAGAACATTCAGTTCCTTTTCAACCAGGAAACCGACACCAACCTTCTTGCCTTCGGCAAGCATGTTGCTCGGAATACCTACAGTAGAAGCGTGTGCTCTATGAACAGAACCGAACGCATCCTCAACGAACATATCGCCTAAAGAAGCCCAGTACTTGCCAAGCTCCGGATCGTTCTTGGATTCGCCCTTCTCATAACGGGTATTCTGCATCAGAACAATGGAACCATCTTCCTGTGCAGCAACGGCATCTTCAAGTTCCTTGCCGCGGGTCGCATTGACAAACTTGACCGGCGCACTCTGCAGACTGGCCAGGCAGTCAGCTACGATGGACATATCGTTCTTTGCCTTGTCCTCCTCGGTCTTAACCTTGCCTAAATGGGAAAGCAGTAATACCTTTGCACCATTTTCGGTCAGGTAATTGATCGTAGGCAGAGCAGCGCGCACACGGTTGTCATCCGTAATCGTGCTTCCTTTGTGCGGAACGTTGAAGTCAACACGTACAATTACGTGCTTGCCCTTAACGTCCAGATCTTTAACAGTAACCTTAGACATTGTATTTTCCTCCTTGTTTTTGCTGTCTAATTATAACACTCGCCCATTTCATGGTAAATGCATGCATTACAGAAACCTCACACGAGGTGTTGCCTGCCTGTCACAAAAGAGTAAAGGAGGCCTGTCGCCGGCCTCCTCACTTTTTCAGTTATCAGGCCAGTTGCACAGGGTATAGTACAGTTCTTCATAGACATCTGCACTCTTTTCCCAGCTGGCATCATATGTCATCGCATTTTTGACAAGGCCCTTCCAGCCCGGCCGGTTGTTGTAGTACTGATCACATGCCCATCTCAATGTATACACCATATCATCCGCATTCGGGGCATAGAAGGAGAATCCGTTTCCTTCACCCGTATACTTGTTGTATGGCTGTACGGTATCCTTGAGACCGCCTGTTTCTCGAACAAGCGGCAGAGAACCATAATGCAGGGCAATCAGCTGGCCAAGACCGCATGGTTCATAGAGAGAAGGCATCAGGAACATATCACTGCCGGCATAGATCCGATGGGCCAGTTCCTCATTGTAGCCGCAGTAGTAGACTGCCTTGCCCTTATAGGAACTCTCCATCCACTTGAACGCATTCTCGGCATTTGCCTCACCTGTGCCAAGCACCACAAACTGCAGATCCATACCCATGATCTCTCTGATCCGATCCGTAATCAGATACACACCCTTCTGACTGGTCAGTCTTGAAACAAGACCGATAAGCATCGTATCCTCATTGACTTCAAGGCCAAGCTCCTGCTGCAGCGCTTTCTTATTGGCCTTCTTGCCAGAGACCCAGCTTCTCAGATCATAATTCTCCACTAATGTCTTATCTGTTGCCGGATTCCATACATTGTAGTCAATACCGTTGATAATCCCCCAGAGATCATCCCTTCTGTAGCGCAGCACGCTGTCCATGCGCTCGCCATAGGACTGGGTCAGAATCTCATTGGAATAGGTCGGGGATACGGTTGTGATCTTATCGGCATAGACGATACCGGCTTTCATGAAGGAAATACCGGAATCGAACTTGATGGAACCATTGTCAAAATAGCTGTAATCCAGCCCCAGACAGCTTGGCAGCATATCCACGCCGAAGTTGCCCTGGAAAGCAAGATTATGAATCGTATACACGTGCTTGATATTCTGATAGCGGTAGTCATCCGCATAGCAGGCATGGCAGATCAGAGGAATCATGCCGGTCTGCCAGTCATTGGAATGGATGATATTGGGCCACCAGTTGATGAAGTAGATCATATCAAGTACGGCACGCTGGAAGAAGGCAAAGCGTTCGCCATCATCTTCATAGCCATACAGACCATCTCTTTCAAAATAGTACTGATGTTCAATGAAGTAATACACTACGCCGTCCACCGTCGCTGTGTAATAGGTGGCCGGCTGATCAATCCATCCGGAATGTACCTGAATGGTACCGATCCGTTCCAGCTCATCGTAATGCTTTTCGATGATCTTCTTATATAACGGCAGTACAACCCTTACATCATGTCCTCTCTTGGCCAATGTCTTAGGCAAAGCACCGATGACATCTGCTAATCCGCCGGTCTTGATAAACGGCTGTCCCTCACTCGCTACAAACAGTATTGATCTTCCCATAGCACACCTGCCTTTCTGCCAGCTTACGTTATTTGAAGAATAAATTCAGATTCTGTCGCGTCTCTTGACGTATACCGGCTCTTCATCCGTACCTGTCAATGCCTTGACATGATGAATAATGGCATACTTGTCTACAACAACATGATCCAGTTTGGCATCCTCGCCGATATAGGCACCCGGCAGAACAATGGAGTCTCTGACGATAGCACCCTTCTGAATCGTTACATTACGGCCGATGATGGAACCTTCCACCGTACCGTCAATCACACAGCCATTGGCAATGACGCTGCCTTTGACACTGGCACCGCCTGTATACTTGGTCGGTGCGGAGTCATTTGTCTGTGTATAGATCGGCCAGTCCGGCTTGAACAGACCATTGGCAACACTTCTGTCTCTTAATTCCATACTCCATCTGAAGTATTCAGACAGGGAGTTGATGCAGGCCACGAAACCTCTTACTCCATACCCTCTGATATCCAGATCATTGACTTCATCTCTGAGCATATCCTTCAGCCAGTAAAGAGAAGAAGTTTCACTTGCCTTCTTGACCAGATCAATGAACAGCTTCTTGCTCATGACAAATGCTTCAAGAGAAATCGTCTGGGT
>ONOV01000041.1 GCA_900319505.1 uncultured Erysipelotrichaceae bacterium | reverse complement strand
CAGATCTTCCGGCTTTTTCGTCTTGGCTAAGGACAGGGCCGGAAATTCATGCGCTTCCTTCTCACCCGGGGTACTGTCAGAAGAAACGTTCTGGGTGGGAGAATCCGGCAGGACAATGCCGGTTCTGAGCTCCATGTTTCTGAGTTCATCAAACATGGCATCCCACTCATAGTCGCTCATGACTTCGCCGCGTCCGTTATAATACGAGTCCGCTGCCGCATTGAGTGCGTCAATCATCTGACGCATTCTTTTTTCTGTATCCATATCAGCCATAATCAGCTCTTCAATCCTTCTTTCTTATGCATGCCCGGGAAAGCCGCCGCAATGCTCTTGACCCCGTAAGGATAGGCAAATGCCGCTTTGACAATGCCGTTCTTACAGCTGATCACAATACCTTCCCCGAACTTCTTATGTACAACCGCATCACCCTTTTCATACGCAGAAGAAACACCTGCTTTCTTGAGTTTGGAGGTAATGGTCTCCGCCTCATCGTCAAACAGCAGTGCACTTAACGGCTTTTCTTCGCTGTGACTGACGGTAGAGGAACCGACATGCGTAATCCACTTCGGATCAATCTCACGGATGAAGCGGGAAGTCATACGCATTTCCTGCAGCACATAGGAAAAACCGCCTGCCTCGGTCAGATAGAGATGGTTCTTCGCTCTTGTAAAGGCAACATAGGCCAGTCGTCTTTCTTCTTCCACGCCTCTGTTTCCATCGTTCATGGCTCTGACATTGGGGAAAATACCTTCATTGAGATCGGTCACAAAGACTGTATCAAACTCCAGGCCCTTGGCCGCGTGAACCGTCATCAGCTGCAGATAATCCGCATCCATTGTCTCTTCCCGATCGCCATACAGGGCCGCAGCCTGCAGATATTCATCCAGCGGACTCTCCGGATTATCCGCCATGAATTCACGGGCATCGTCCATCAGTTCCTTGATATTTTCAATTCTTTCGTATTCCTTATCTTTTTCAAGAGCCTGCATATAGCCGGCATCCTTGAGAATACGCATGAAGAAATCATCGATCTCAAGCCCGGGCTTCTGTGCTTCAGCCCGCCAGCCTTCCACCATATTGACAAAGTGATTCAGCTCTGCCCCGGCTTTTCCGCCGATCAGATCCGGGTGTCTGCGCAGCGCTTCATACTCGCTGATGCCTTCCGCACCGGCAGATGCGGCGATTCTGCTTAATGTCTTGGCGCCGATGCCGCGTTTGGGCTTATTGATGATGCGGTTGAATGCCAGATCATCCGCCCCCGCACACATGCGCAGATAGCACAGGGCATCTTTGACTTCCAGACGTTCATAGAATCTGAGGCCGCCATAGATAATATAGGGAATGCGTTCATTGCGCAGGCCCTTTTCAAGCTGACGGGACAGATAGTTGGAACGGTACAGAATGGCCATATCGTGATACGGCTTGCCGTCCGCATGAAGTTCTTTGATCTTGCGGGCAATCCAGGCAGCCTGGAATTCATCATTGATGGCCGCATAGTGGATGATCTTCTCATTGCTGGCACGGGAAGTATGCAGGTCTTTCTTGACTCTGTGCTTATTGTTCTGAATGACCGAGTTGGCCCCATTCAGAATAGCTTCAGTAGAACGGTAATTTTCATTCAGCACAATTGTTTCGCATCCCGGGAAATCCTTCGGAAAGTTCATGATGATGTCCACATCGGCTCCGCGCCATGTATAGATCGTCTGGTCAGGATCACCGACCACAAGCAGAGAGTTGTCTCTGCCGGCAAGCTGGCGGATCAGCTTATACTGAATCCTGTCAATATCCTGGAACTCATCTACCAGAATGCAGTGGAATCTGCGCTGCCACTTGGCCAGTACTTCCGGATACCTGCCGAACAGATATACGGTCTTGAGAATCAGATCATCAAAATCCAGGGCATACAGTTCTTTCAGTCTTCTTTCATACCAGCCATAGACAAACGCCCTGAGGCTGTCCTCTTCATCCTGGCCGGCCAGTGTCATGGCCTGGTCCGGATCCACCCCTTCCGACTTGTTATTGGAAATGTAGCTCAGCACACTGGAATAGGGAAAATGCTGGGCATCCATGTTCTTTTCCTTATAGGCGGCTTTGAGAATGGACTTCTGATCATCCGCATCGCAGATCGTAAAGTTGCGCGGATAGCCGATGGTCATGATGTCTTCGCGAAGAATACGCACGCATAAAGAATGGATGGTGGAGATGAACGGTGTGGAAGCACCGGGATCACTCATCATCTTCATGACTCTTTCTTTCATTTCATTGGCGGCCTTATTAGTAAAGGTAATTGCCAGTATCTTACCGGGGAAGATATCCATCTCTTCCATCAGATAAACAATATGCATGGTCAGTACCCGGGTCTTGCCTGATCCTGCACCGGCAATAATGCGCAGGTATTTGGCATTGGACAGTACGGCCTCTTTCTGCTGTTCATTCAGTTTTGCTGTATCAATCATCACAAGCTCCTGTCATATGTGATCACAATTATATCATGCGCACCCATGTACGGACGGTGCGCATGGTATAATCATGCATACACGAAGGAGGTCAGTATATGGTGCTGTTAGCTGATGCGTGGAAGGATTATCAGTGTCTGGATGCGGGGGATGGAGAAAAGCTGGAGACATGGAAAGGGGTTATGTTAAGAAGGCCTGATCCCATTGCCATGTGGCCGAAATCACGTCTGTCCGACTGGTCGCATGCGGATGCGGTATATCACAGATCACATGCCGGCGGCGGCAGCTGGGAGTATAAAAAGAAGCTGCCGGAAAGCTGGACCATTCAATACCGCGATCTGACCTTCAAAGTATCTCCGACCGGCTTCAAGCATACCGGTCTGTTCCCGGAACAGGCAGTCAACTGGGACTGGATGGCAGATCTCATCCGCACACATACAGATGAGGAAATTCATGTGCTGAATCTGTTTGCCTATACCGGCGGGGCCACCATGGCATGTTCTGCCGCAGGGGCAGCCGAGGTCGTCCATGTGGATGCGGCCAAAGGCATGGTGCAGTGGGCTAAGGAAAACCGGGATCTTTCCCACCTGACGGATCATAAAATCCGTTTCATCGTGGATGACTGTCTGAAGTTTGTGGAACGGGAAAAGCGCAGAGGCCATACCTATCAGGGCATTTTAATGGATCCGCCAAGCTACGGCCGCGGGCCCAATGGCGAAATGTGGAAGTTTGAGAAGGATTTTGCCAATCTGCTCAAGGAGACTCTCGATCTGCTTTCTGATGATGCTCTGTTTTTCCTGATCAACTCCTATACGGCCGGGGTTTCTTCCCTTGTGCTGGATAACATGATGCGGGAAATGATCCTGCCGAAGCATCCGGGCGGCACCATCAATACCGGTGATATCGCCATTCCTTTACAGAAGCGTGAGATCGTACTGCCCTGCGGCATATACGGAAGGTGGCAGCGCAGCTGATGAAAGTTCTGTACGAAGATAACCATGTACTCTGCGTGGATAAGCCTGCCAATATTCCGGTCAACAGCGATGAGACAGGCGATACGGATATGATGTCTCTATGCAGGGCATATATTAAGGAAAAGTACAATAAGCCGGGCAATGTATGGCTGGGACTGGTCCATCGGCTGGATCGGCCGGTAGGCGGCTGTATGGTGTTTGCCCGCACTTCCAAAGCGGCTTCCCGCCTTTCTGAATCCATCCGCACCCGTAAAGTCAGTAAAGAATATGTGGCCGTACTGGACGGCATACCGGCAAAAAAGGAAGATGTGCTGGAAGACTATCTTGTCAAAAACAGCCGTACCAACATGGTATCTGTGACTGATGCCGCACATGGCAAATTCTGCCGGCTTTCCTATCGGATACTGGATACAGATGGAAAACACGCCCTGGTTCTGATTCATCTTGATACCGGAAGACCGCACCAGATCCGGGTGCAGTTTGCCTCAAGACACATGCCGCTGGTATGTGATCAGCGCTACAACCCGCATGCCCGTAAAGGGCAGATTGCCCTGTGGGCTGTCCGCCTTTCCTTCCCCCATCCGACCCAGAACAAACTCATCACAGTAACAGATCTGCCTCCGCAGCCCTGGCACGGGTTTGAGGTAAAGCTATGAGAAGATATAGAATCAACTGGGACGCCCTGAAGCCGGATCCGAAGCCGAAAAAGCTTTCCGCCCGCCAGAGGTATCGCAGACGGCTTGCCCTTCTGATCCTCGCGGCCGCCCTGACTGTGCTGACCATCATCCGCATTCCTTACGAATATACGATTCATAAGCTGAAAAGCCTCGGCTATGACCGTAAGACCGCGGAAATCATCCGTAAAGACAAGCTGGATCAGAGAATCATTGACTACCGCTATTACTCTGCCTATCTGGCGAAGTGCTTTCAGAAAGGAACGGTCAATGGCAACTATCTGCCGCTGTATCTCAATGTATATAATGACAGAGAGCTCAGCAGCGATGACTTTCTGCTCTGTCAGCGTCTGCAGGATGAAGGCTATGAAACAGATCAGATTCAGAATCTGTTTGCCAATCTGTCGTATGCGGAAATCTGTCCGCTGTTAATGATGGCGTATCAGTACAACGAAGACACCTACATTGAAGATGTACAGCAGAACCGCCAGGCAGACGGTACATTCACATTGAGCGGCGACTATTTCGACTATTATCAGAGCTATGTCACACTGAGTGAAGTTACAAACTCTTCGCTTATCAATAAGAACAATCTGCTGGCAGAAACCTATGTGCCGGCAGATCTGACCCCAATTGATACCGAATTTGCCGTTGACGGTGTGCAGCTCAGTAAAGAAGCAGCGAATGCCTTTACCGCCATGGCGCAGGCTGCGGCAGCAGATGGGGTCTGGTTCTATGCGACCGATGGCTATACGGACTATGCCACCCAGGAAAACCTCTTCAATTCT
>ONOV01000162.1 GCA_900319505.1 uncultured Erysipelotrichaceae bacterium | reverse complement strand
TGGTACAGTTCTTTCCAGAGTTTCAGCGTCGTACAGTATTCAGCACGCGGGCATGGATTGTCCGGGGTTGTCAGACATTCCACCGGAGCCAGAGACCCTTCCATCACTCTCAGAATATCCCCGACCTTATACTCCTCCGGCTTTCTGGTCAGCATATATCCCCCGGCCGGACCGCGGATGGAGCGCAGATAACCTGCCTTGACCAGCGCGGAAACAATCTGCTCCAGATATTTCATGGAAATATCCTGGCGGGCAGAGATGTCTTTGAGACGCGCCGGTTCTCCATTATTGTGCTGTGCCAGATCAAGCATCATGCGCATGGCATATCTTCCTTTTGTTGAAATTCTCATAATCTTTAACCTCTTCACCTAGTATAAAACAAAAACGGCAGAATTCTGCCGTTTACAAGTAGGAAATATAAACTTTATTCCTGATACAGCGGAGTGGAGTAATATCTGTCACCGCTGTCCGGCAGAAGAACAACTACATTCCTGCCTGCAGCTTCCTCACGGGAAGCAACCTGAATGCCGGCATACAGGGCTGCACCGGAAGAAATACCTACGGTGACACCTTCCAGATGTGCCAGTTCCTTAGCTGTTTCAAACGGCTTGACGTTATCGACAGTAATAACTTCATCATAGACCTTCTGATCCAGCACCTTCGGGACAAAACCGGCACCGATGCCCTGAATCTTATGCGGACCGCCGTGTCCTTCACTCAATACAGGTGAAGTGGCAGGTTCAATCGCAATCACCTTTGTCTCAGGATTCTTCTCTTTCAGATATCTGCCTGTACCGGTTAATGTGCCGCCTGTACCGACACCGGCCAGGAAGAAGCCGACCTGTCCATCCAGAGCTTCATAGATTTCCGGTCCGGTTGTCTCATAATGGGTCTGCGGATTGGCCGGATTATCAAACTGACCGAGAATAACGGCACCCTTCTCTTCGGCAATCTCCTTTGCCTTGGCAATAGCACCGCTCATGCCCTTGGTGCCGTCTGTCAGCACCAGCTCAGCGCCATATGCCTTCAGAATATTGCGGCGTTCCACAGACATTGTCTCCGGCATTGTCAGGATCAGATGATATCCCTTGGCTGCTGCGACAAAGGCAAGACCGATGCCGGTATTGCCGGAAGTAGGTTCAACCAGTGTATCACCAGGCTTGATCTGTCCCTTCTTTTCAGCATCTTCAACCATACCCTTGGCAATTCTGTCTTTGACAGAGCCGGCCGGATTCAGATACTCCAGCTTGACGAAAAGCTTTCCTTTCAGGTTATATTTCTTTTCAATCTTTGTTACTTCAAGTAATGGCGTATTACCGACTAAATCCAAAGCACTTTTAACAGTTCTGCTCATCGCATTTACCTCTTTTCTGTTTTCTGTATTATATCTCTATTTCCTATATTGTAAATAGGAATTAAAAGAAATTGAGTAAATAGAAAAGAAGAACACTTATCTGCCTTTTCCATGATGCATGCGCTTTTCGGCATACAGCGCTTCATCTGCTTTCTGCAGAAGCTCTTCCGCACCCATGCCTTCAAGGTACTGTACGTGTCCGATGGATACGCGCAGCGGGTATCTGGCGCCGCTGTTTTCATTATCAAAATATGCATACTCGCGGATATTGTTTTCCAGCCTTACAAGTGAGTTTGAGCTGCGGCAGACAAGCAGAGCCATGAACTCATCCCCGCCATAGCGGGCCAGAACAATACTGTCGTCACTGTCCTTCGCCGCCTCACGCAGCGCCTGAGCACAGACATACAGTGCCTTATCCCCTTCCACATGGCCATAGGTATCATTGATACGTTTGAAGTAATCGATATCCAGCATCAGCAGATAGAGCTTATCATCTTTCTTCAGACTGCGGAGCGTATGCTGAAGGCGGCTGATGAAGCAGCGGCGGTTGTTGAGCTGGGTCAGACTGTCAATGGAAATCTCGGAAGCACTGGTCATCATTGTGGTTTCATCCACCAGTATGACAATGGCACAGCACAATACCGGATACACAGGAAAGAAATACTGCAGGATGCCGGCTGCAGCCAGAATGATCGGCAGGATGATGTTGCGCCGCAATAGATCCCGATCTGCCAGAAATTCCTCTTTATGAGATGCTTTCCAGCTGACAAGGACTGCAGTTACAACATACACATATGCCGGCATATGCTGCACAAGAAACCATGCCTTACGATAGAAACTGCCATTCATATAATCTCCCATGTTCATCTGGCATAGGCTTACCCCGGCAAGAATCATTTCTATCCATATAAATGATGTATTCTTCCAGAAACGCCGCTTTCCCTTCAGAGGATCCCGGCCCAGGCGCTTTTGCGTATAGACAGACCAGTAAAAGCCGGTGATCGTCACAGCCATGAAATAGCCATACCAGAGAAGAGCAAAAATAACAGGATGAAACGGAATAAATCTTTTATCAGCTCCTTCCCGGATCATATCCATGACAAAGGTGACATTTGCCATACTGCACAGCATATTGAAATCATGTAAGAGATACTCCGGCATCAGATCTCGGCTCTGTACCTGGATCGTGATCAGAATCACCATGCACAGCAGATTGATAACGCAGAAAAGAATCATTTCATCCAGCATAAAAAACAGCACATCTCCGTGCTGTTATTATATGCCAAATGAAGATTTCTGTATGGAACATGCTATACCTGATGAAAGTCAGGATCGAGCACAGACTGTACCATATTGATAAGCTGATCAGCAGAGAGTTTTCTGCCATGTTTGATCCAGGTAATGAGAAAGCCGATGAAAGCACCGATGACGGCAGCCATATAGTAATCATAATACGCATCCGCCTGCGGCACCTGTTCATGAATGGCCTGGCGGACAAGCATGGAGTTATCGGTATGAATCTGATAGATCACATCATAATGACCGATTGAGATCAGCTGTTCCAGTACCAGGCTGTTTTCATCTTTCATCCAGTAGTTGAAGAAATGCCGCAGATAGGCATAGCCATCTTCTGCATGGCCTGTTTCAGCCTCAAACGCATCATTCATTTCCTGATAGCGGGCATTGCATTTCCAGGCCAGTACATCGTTAACCTCATCAAAAGACCGGTAGAATGTCGCCCGGCTGAAGGAACATTTCCTTGTCAGATCAGAGATGGTGATCTTGTCGAAGCTCTTTTCCTGCATGATGGCACTTAAAGCCTGATAGATCGCTTCGGCGGAATGTTCTGATCTTCTGTCATGATGAATATGATACATAGGCTTTACTGCGGATACTTCTCACTATAGGCATTCTGCAGGAAAGCTGCTGAAGCATCGCTGCTGCCATAGTTACGATAGGCATTGAAAAAGATGTCAGCGGCATCGGTGTTCTTCAATGATGAATTGAGTTCAGTCAACGTATCCGCATCAGTCAGCGTGGGATTATCTGAGCCGATAATGATGCCGCTGACAAGCCCTCTTTTTCTGAGTACGGAAGCTGTTTCCTGATTCACAGGTATGCCTTTGTCAATGCCCTGATTCTGAATGGCATTCTTATCATGGATCAGATAATTAATGAGAGAGATGCTGTCATCCTTATGCTCCGTATCTGCTTTAACGGCATACAGACAGCCGGGCTTATGATACCAGCCGGACAGATTGCCATCAAAGGATAACAGACGTCCCAGTCTGACATTATGACGGGTATGCATCAAAGGGGTGCACGCATCCCTGATTTCATCTGCCCAGGCTGCCGTACCGGCTGCCTGCTGGCTGGTGAAGCTGTCCAGTGAATCATTTTCAGCCAGGACACCGTTATCCAGCAGGGACTGATAGAAAGAAAGCGCATCTTTAAGCTGCTGTTCACTTCCCGTGTAATTTCCCTGCTTATCAAACCATTCATGCCCATCCTTCTGTACGCTGTAGGCATAAATCATGAAGAAAGCACTCTCTTCATCCATGGCAAGAAGATGGCGGGAACTGCGCTGCATCACCCTGCCGTCTGCAATCAGATCATCCCATGTTTCAGGAATTTTCATATCGAGGCTGTAGAGAATGTCATTATTATAGGCAAATGTCATTATATTCCATGTCAGAGGAACTGCCTTGAGCTTTCCATCCACCATGCCGGTGGTGAGCTCTGACTTTTCAAATGAAGAAAGATCCAGATCTTTACAGTCATCCAGAGTCAGAAAAGCATCATTGTACTTTTCCAGCATTTCATCATCAATCAGCATGACATCCGCTTCCTGATCGGCCTTCATCAGCATATCAAAACGTTCTGAATAGCCCTGGCTCATGCTGTAGTATGGCGTGACCGATACGCCGTCATTTGCTTTCTCATAGGCTGTCAATGCCTTCAGCATATATTCAGTACGGCCGTCGCTGCCCCACCAGCTGATCGTGACACGTGATTTAATCTTCCTGTTTTCGACCTGGCGCGTATCATGCACAACGACAAAGCCGAGGGAAAAAGCCGCAAATAGAGAAAGAACAAGTGCCAGGATGAAGGAGTCTCTGCCGATTTTTCTAAACATGATGATCCTCCTTTTCACTCAGTTCATTGATATCTTTGCCCTTGCCCGTCTTCTTGCCGTTATACAGAAGGCTGTCTGCCCGTTTATAGAGCTCGGCAAATGTCTTCTCATCTTCTTTTGAAATGACGGTGCCGGAACTGTAGGAAAGGACCGGGATGCCGAGGCGTTTTCCGACTTCACTGGTACGGAAGCGGTATCTCAGATTCCATAATCTGCCATTGACTTCACGGATCAGAGTTTCATCATCCCAGATGTCAAAGCAGCCGAACACACCGAATTCATCACCGCCGAGTCTTCCAACCATATAGCGCTTGTCATCGAATATCTCATTGAGCAGTCTTGAGAACTCACGGATGACATCATCCCCGGCAATATGACCGTAGCCATCGTTGATGGACTTGAAGTTATCAAGGTCAAGAATCGTGAACGTACATCTGCTGTAATCATTCTGCGGCCCTCTTTCCTTCATCTTCGTATCGGCATTGCTGGCAAACTGGGTCTTGGTATAAAGACCTGTCATCTGATCATGCTGGGCTTTCTCCTGCAGTGATCCGAACAGAGAATCCTGAGAACTGTTCATGGCTCTGACCCGGTGCAGGCCGTAAATCATAACAACAATTACCATGCCCGCCATGATCAAGAGAGTTTCAATGAATGCTTTTCTGTTTTCCGCAAGTATCTCACTGCTGGTAACAGTGACAATAACCTTCATGCCGTTATCACAGGTATCGCAGATATAATAGGTGTCATTGACATTTTCCGTACCGCTCAGAATATTCTGTACAGCCATAAAACCGGTCTTATCAAAATTGGTATTGATCAGCGTACTGTCGCTGCAGTACACCACACTGCCGTCTTCATCCACCAGGGAAACACTTGTCCCTTTTATAGCCTTGCTTTTTCTGTAATAAGAGGAAAAAACACTCTTATCCAGAGAAACAATGGCAATGGCATTGTCATTGAAGCGGTTCAGATAGTAAAGACAGGACTTTGAGCCCTGCATATAAGAAACCCAGCTGTCATGCCTGCTTTCCAGAAGATTACTCAGCCCGGTATAGATACTTTCATCATCGTACAGTTCCCGGGTTGTTTCACTGAGCCGGCCGATACTGGAATCATCATTGAATACAATGGCAAAATCACGATAGTCCGCATTGACGCCTGCTTCATTGATTCTGTCTTCAAGGGCATTCCGTTCAGCCTCTGTTCCGTCTGCCGGATCATACTCTGCCGTATACAGATAGGTCACATCAAGTTCACACCGGTTCATGATCTGATTGGTATTTTTTTCTCTCTGACTGTTTTCAGATGTCAATAAAGACAGAGCCGTTGTATTCAGTATATTGCTGGTGCGAAAGTTGAACAGAATAACAAGAAAAAGGGAGACTGCTACAATCAGTATCGTAAAAAGAATGATTGTTCGAAATTGTATTTTTCTGTACTGGTCATCCATGCAGCATACTCCAATCTTTGCTTTGCTCTGCCATGTCCATTGTATCACAGCTTTCATGAACTGCCGGTTCATGAAACTTTCTGCTTTATCTGCCGTTATTATACGACACATTAAAATGAAATAGGTTACATATTCCTATATTCTGCAATATTACTCACAAAAGTGAGTAAAATAAAACAGAATCATTGTGCTGATCCTGTTTTACAGGAATGATTCTGATATTCTGAAAGATTCTGCTGAATCACCTGCCCGGCCAGTCTGACTGCTTCGATATCCTCGTCAAAGCCTACCGCAGTCATACTGTCTGAACTCTGTACTTCAATCTGCAGTACACAGCCATGCCACCGTCTGATTCTGCGGCGTGCTCTGACAGTCTGAGGCAGAAGGTAAGCCGCAGCGCTGATCAGAAAGATAATATCCCAGCCTAAAGAGACAATTGGATGGTTCAGGATATGCATGATGAGATCCGTACCGACAAATGCATAAGCTGCCGCCGTGCCCACAAGCCACAGCAGATAGCCGGCCAGACGGTCGCCGATCTCATGCTGTTTTGTGATTTCTCTGCATGTGACCTTTTCAATCTGATCATAACTGATGGTGCGGGAATATTCCTTCTGATGAACATCCTGTTTTTCCGGCCAGCTGAAGGTAACCCCGGCTGCATCAGCTTTAATTGTTCCCACCGGCTTTTTCGCCGGATAATCTCTGCGGAACTGACAGGTATATATCTGCATGGATTTATCCTTTCCTGCTGTCAGCATACCTGAAACAGACACATGTCTGCCAAGTACCTATATCAATGACTGAATCATATTGAAAGCAAATGACTGATGGCCGGCCTGTGACAGATGAACGCCGTCATAGCTCAGATCCAGCGGCCAGTTCTGGGTATTGATGAACTGGGCATGAAACTGTCCGGCAAGCTTCCGGTATACCGGCACAAGCTCTTCCACTGCCCTGACGGTCCTTTCATCCGGACAGAAACCGCCTTCATCGGAAACTTTCATGCGCGGCGGCACCGCCAGGATAAGTCCCATCTTTTCTGGAACCCGCTGCAGAAATGCCTTCATCCGCTCACCTGCTTCCTGTGCATCCGGCTTCATCATATTCAACAGATCATTGGAGCCAAGCATGACAGCCATGGTATCGCAGGCATCCTCATGACACTTCAGCAAAGCTGAATTGATCTCTTCTTCAGAAACAGGTATTTCTCTTCCATTCATCCCTGCATTGACCAGAATAATGGCTCTGGCAGAGAGAATGCGGTTGGCTGTGTCCAGCCACCGTATGAAGGAAGGATATCTGCCGTGATCCGGATCAAAGCCGTATGTATTGGAATCACCTAGAAAAAGAATCTTTCTCATATATTCACATCATCCAGGGAATGCAAACAGGTATATGTGTATTCTCTGCCCTTTTCATCCTGAATCGCATGTGTACCTGCTTCCATTCTGTTCTTGCGATCCAGCAGGACAGCCTGAATACCGCATTTCAATGCCCCAAGCACATCACTCGTCAATGAATCACCGATATGCAGTGCTTCTGATGGCTGACAGCCGGCGGTCTGCAGGGCTTTTTCAAAGATCAGATGATGCGGCTTGAACGCTCTGACATCATCTGCTGATATCACCCCTGCCGGTGCAACACCCTTCTGCATCAGGTTGTTCATGACATAGGATGCCGTATTGTTGGTCAATACATAGATCGGTACGGAAGTACGCGCAAAGAAAGACTCTGTATCCGCAAACAGATCTGCCGTACGCCAGATATGCTGGTTCAGATCATGGAGACGATCACGGTCTGTTTCAAAACCGTACTTATGTTCCACTTCCTTCAGCACTTCATAGACCATGGCATCTTCATCCTGATAAGCATCCAGAATACATGTCCTTTCCTTTTCATCCAGTCTTTCAAACCAGTATTTCACCAGTTCCTTGGGAACCGCTGTGCCTCTGGCAGCTTTCACGATGATACGGATCATTTCATTCATATCTTTTCCTTCAATCGACACCGCCGTGCCGGAATAATCCAGGAATACTGCTTTTATCATTGTTTCTTTTACTCCTGAGAAAGATTCTACCACAAATAAAAGAAACAGATGCTCATGCGTCTGTTTCTAAAGAGGTTACTGATTGTCAGCGTCGATCGCATTGGCTGCGGTACGGCCTGAAACAAAGATTTCAACAATGGCATTGCCGCCAAGTCTGTTGCCGCCATGAATACCGCCGGTGACTTCACCTGCCGCATACAGACCGTCAATGGCCTTGCCGTCCTTGTCAAGAACGTGTCTGTTTTCATCAATGGTAACACCGCCCATGGTATGGTGGGTGCTTGGTGCCAGCAGTCTGATCTTGAGCTTGACACCGTCCAGTGTATAAGTATCTTCCTTGTAATTGCCGTTTTCATCTTTTTCAGCATTGCCGATCAGACGTGTCCAGCCTGTCTTATTGACATCAAGAGAACTCTCTTTGCCCTCCATCAGTGCCTTGTCATATGTTTCAATGGTCTGTCTGACCTGTTCACCCGTGCACTTGAAGCCAAGCTCACTGAAAAGATCATCCAGCTGATCCACAGTTCTTGTATACTGTCTGTTTTCAACATCGCTTTCCCATAAGGTCAGATCATCATCCTTCGGCGTTCCATAAGGATACGGACCGGGGATTGCCTGATCAGAGTTTGCGATTTCAATGACGGTACCGTTGGCATCATCATAGGTAACTCCGTTTTCAAATTCAGCCAGTGACAGAACATCTCTCTCACTTGTTTCATTGACATAGCGCCTGCCGGTTGTCGGATTGATATAGATGGCATAGTTGCCGCCGCCGAAAGCCAGATCGCCGTTATCAACCCAGCTGATCGGCATCAGCTGAGTCCAGCCCATACCGGTTGTACCGGCATTGACCTTCTCAGCCATATCGATTCCATCCCCGACTAAAGAAGAACGGTTGGTCGTCTCCGTCTTTTCCGTGATATCACCGTCAGCCCAGTATTTATTGGTTTCCATGACACGCTTGATATTGGCCGCATAACCGCCGGTCGCAAGAACAACACCCTTATTGGCATGCAGGGTAACTTCCGTACCGTCATACTGTTCTGCTTTGACACCGGTTACTTTATCGCCGTCTGTGACAAGGGAATCTGCTTTTGTTCTGAGATAGATATGGTTGTCAGAAGCAGTAGGAGATGTCTTGAGCAGCGTGTTTTCCGTTGTCGCAAAGTATGTATTCCATACGGTCTTTCCTTTGGCATTGGTGCCATCCGCATCAGCTTTGCCATCCCCATCCAGGTCACATCCCATGAAGTCGTTTTCACGGTTCCATAATGCGCCGACAATCGTAGGCTGTACGGATTCATCAAACAGAGCACCCTGGTCTTCCAGCCAGCCCTTGAGATCCTGACCGCCGTTGATGAACTGAGAGACAAGATCATAATCGCCGTATACCCAATCACTCTGATCATTATTGGGACGCAGACCGCCATAATAGGTCTGGAAGATATGCAGGTTGACAGTAGAGAACAGCGTCAGATCGCTTTCTGCCTTGCCTGCTGCCAGCTGCGGTTCAGCCCAGTCAAGGTAGGCTTTGATTTCCTTCTTGAGAGCCTGTAATGTAGGCAGATATTCCTTATGGACACCGGCTTTGGAAAGAGTATCAATATCACCTGCTGTAAACTTGTGGTCCTTGAAGTAATCCGGATCGAATTCATCTTCATTCCAGTTTTCAATGGTTCTGAGTACTTCAATATTGCCTGTCGCTTCCTTGACCTTGTCATAGGTAACGCCTTTGTAAGTGCCCGTAGTGGCATCCGGATCATTCTCATCCCAGACCAGATACTTCTGTACACTCTGGAACTGACCGCCGGAAGCTACGGTATTGCCGCCGATCTCACAGTTTTCTTCAATCACCGCAACCGTATCGCCATTCTGGGCTGCCTGTACAGCTGCCGCCATGCCGGCACCGCCGCCGCCCACGACAACCACGTCATATGTTTCATCGACCGGATCCTGGGCTTTATGAAGCACCGTATTGGACTTGAAGCCGTCAAGATCGCTTGCCTTGGCCTGCTCGGCCGCATCTGCCAGCGCTTCCTTGAAACCGGCAGAAGTGAAAGTCGCACCGGAAACAGAGTCAATGCCGGAGCCGTTGGCTTCCTTGGCATCATCCACCAGCCAGTCAAAGGCAGGCTTGCCGATATGGGCTGTTTCGATGTTGTCACTGTAATCAATGTCCTTGATACCGTCCTTTGTGAAAGTAACTTTCAGATTGATAGGACCGTTATAACCCGTACCGGTTCCGGTATATGTGCCTGGTGAGTAGCTGACATCCACATTCTTATGGGCAGCTGAAGCCATCCTGCTGGTATCAACACCGCCGCTTTCCAATGCATTCTTTGTCGCATTGATGATCGCATTGGAAGTAACTGTCGCACCGGATACCGTATCCACGTTGATGCTGTTGGCATCAACAATGCGCTCCGGCACCTGTTCCAGAGCCGGATCCGCAATGCCCTTTGTTTCTTTCTGGCTGGTTACCGTAACCGACTTGATGGTATTGTCTTCATAGACAACTTCGACCGTTACATCACCATTTTTACCCGGTGCTGTACCAGTGAACGTACTGCTTTTTGTCCCGCATGCAGGAACAAGGGACAGGACCATGGCAGCCGCAAACAACCCGACAGTGCCAAGCCTGAAGCCATTCTTTTCTTTCATTTCTCTTTCTCCTTGTCTTCTTTTCCCTGAAAACTTGTGATATTGTTAACATAAACCCTGTAGTTACTACAGAGTCAATAGAGGCCGACTATGAAAGTGAACGAAATCGCAAAAACGTCTTTTACCAGCCCGGAAACCATCCGGATGTACCGGCAGATGGGCTTTCTCTCTCCCCACAGACAGGATAATGGCTACTATGACTATACAGATGAGGATCTGGCAGCTCTGATCTACCTCAGAAAACTCAGAGCATTTGACGTTTCCCTGCAGGAAATCAGCACCTTTTACACAGATCCTTCCCATACCCGAATCGATTTTATGGAAGATAAAGAGAAGGAACTGCAGGAAAAGATACGCCTGCTGCAGGAAGAACTCAGATACATTGCATTTGAGAAGAAACATCTGTATGAGACAAAGAAAAGCTACAGCCAGGAAGCTTCCCTGATGACTTCCATCGATGATAAAATCGACTTCTATCCGCCCTACCATTCCATTTCAAAACTCTTCCGTTCCATGGTGCCTCAATACTACTTTGAGACAACAACCTGTCTCTACATTTCAAAAGATGTACTGAACGGCCCCATCATGGATCAGAATATTCCCCTGCGCATCGGCATCGGTACCTACCGGTATATCCTGGATGAAAAACGGATTCCGATTCAGCCGGAAGCGGTTGTAGTGCCTCACGGCATTCATATTTCAGAGGTCGTCAACCTGACCGACCTTTCCCATATCAACATTCTTCAGCTTGCCCCGATGATGAAACTGGCAAAGGAAAGAAAACAGCCTTTTCTCTCCGATACCACCGGCTATCTGGCCGGTATACGGATCAAGGATGGAAAAAGAGTCTTTACATTCCGTCTGCGGGCATGCATTGAAAAACAGGAAAGACCGCAGTCCTTCCCGCAGAATGCCACAGATA
>ONOV01000053.1 GCA_900319505.1 uncultured Erysipelotrichaceae bacterium | reverse complement strand
CTTTTAGTGTAGAATAGGAACGGTTGATAAAAGGAGTTAGCTATGGGTATTGTTGTCTTTGGAGCTACTTTGGTTGATATCAAGGGCTATCCGTTCGGTCAGTATGTACCGGATGGCAGAAATGCCGGCAAGGTGGAACAGGTACATGGCGGGGTCAGTCGGAATGCGGCAGAGGATATTGCCAATGTGGAATTAAGACCGACATATGTTACGGTTCTGGATCGGAGCGGTCTCAGCACGGAGATCATAGATAAGCTGAACCGGCATAAGGTAAATACAAAGTACATTCAGAGAACCGATAACGGACTGGGCAAGTGGCTTGCCATCTTCAACAATGAAGGGGATGTGGTTGGTTCCATCTCCCAGCGGCCTGATCTCAGTGCCATTCATAAAGTGCTGGATGAATATGGCGATGAGATTTTCAGAGAAGCGGACAGTGTGGTTGTGGAGATTGATATGGAAGCGGATCTGCTCAAGCGGATTTTCAGTCTGGCTGAGAAATACAGCAAGAAGGTATATGCCATTGTTTCCAATATGTCCATTGCCATGGAACGGCGTGATCTGATGCAGAGAACCGGCTGTATCGTATGCAATCAGGAAGAGGCAGGTCTGCTGTTTTCAGAAGATTACCGCGGTCTGACTCCGGTTGAACTGGCCGAGGTTATTGATGAAAAAGTAGAGAATGCCAGATATCCTTCCATGGTTGTGACAATGGGAGCCCAGGGCGCAGTTTATGCATGCTGTGATGACTATGGGGTCGTACCGGCCCAGAATACGCCGGTTGTTGATACAACCGGATGCGGTGATGCCTTCTTTGCGGGTGTTACCATCGGATTGACTTATGACAAGACATTGAAAGAATCATGCCTGATCGGCACAAGACTGGCATCCAGTGTCATCGCTACCAAAGAGAACGTATGTCCGCGTTTCAGACCGGAAGAATTTGATATTGAATTTCATGAAAGGGGATAAAAGACAATGAGCCGTAAATATATATTTCTTGATATTGATGGAACCCTTTACAGCCAGCAGCTGGCCGCAACACCGGCTTCAGCGGAACTGGCATTGAAGAAAGCACGTGAGAACGGGCATAAGATATTTCTGTGTACAGGCAGAAGTCTTGCGGAAAGTTCCCGCTACCTCAATTATGATGTGGATGGTTTTATCTTAGGGGCAGGCACCATGGTATATGCCGGGGGAAAGCGGATCTATGACAATCCGATTCCTACCCGTGATGTAACCCGCATCAAGAAGAGAATTCTGCAGGCAGGCCTTGGCTATTCACTGGAAGGCGGGGTCGGGGTGTATTGTGATCCGATCGGCTATGATAGGATTCAGTGGTATTTCTCCGGCGGCAGTGAGGATCCGGAAATCAGAAAGAAGAGTGCTTTGGACAACTGTGCCTATCCGGAAAAGTTCGGATCGGAAGATTCAGACAATATCTATAAAATCTGTGCCCTTGGCAGCAAGTGGGATGAGAAATACAAAGATCTTGAAAACAGACTGGAAAAGCCGTATGTACTGACAATGTCGGTTGATCTGGATGGTTTCAGCTGCGGTGAAATCACGGATGACAATATTACCAAGGCAACCGGAATCGACCGGGTGCTGGAATACTACAATGCTGAGACATTTGATGCCATCGGCATCGGCGACAGTGCCAATGACATTCCGATGCTGAAGAAGTGCGGCATCGGCATTGCCATGGGAGACGGCCAGCAGGATGCCAGGGATGCGGCTGATTATGTAACGACCGGCATTCTGGAAGACGGCATCTACAATGCTTTCAGGCACTTCGGCCTCATTGATGATTAAGCGATAAAAGCCTATAATAGCCAGGGGTAAAAAAGGAGATAACATGTCTGAAGAAGAGAAGATATATCGAATTCTTGTCATCAATCCCGGCAGTACATCTACCAAGGTTGCACTGTTTGAAAATAACAAATGTGTTCTGTCCAGAAGTGTATTCCATGATTCCAGTGAACTGCTGAAATATCCTGATATCAATGCCCAGCTGCCATACCGCATGCATGTGACCAGAAATTTCCTGCACGATTCCAAAGTCGATCTGACCAAGATCGATGCGGTGGTCGGCCGAGGCGGTCCCTGCTATGCCTGTGAAAGCGGCTGCTACATCATTGATGAGAAGCTCGTGGAAGACACAAAGGCGGTCAAGGGACATTTCTACCATTCCTCCATGCTTGGTGTTCAGATGGCATATGAATTTCATCAGAGATACGGCATGCCGGCCTACATGGTGGATGCACCGGTTGTGGATGAGCTTTGTGATGAAGCCCGTATTACCGGTGTGAAGGGGCTGTACAGAAGAGCAACGGCACATGTTCTCAATGCCAAGGAAACCGGCCGTGTGTATGCCGAAAGCATTGGCAGGAAGTATGAGGATCTCAACCTTATCATCGCCCATATCGACGGCGGTATTTCCATTACCTGCCATAAACATGGCAGAATGATCGACGGCAATGATGCCGGCGGCGGTGAAGGACCGTTCACCCCGACCCGTATGGGTTCCATGGCGGTGACGGATGTGCTGGATTACCTTTTTGACAAGGATAAGTCAGAGGTCAGAAAGCTCTGTTCTCAGGCAGGCGGTCTGTCTTCCTGGTTCGGGACATCTGATGCACCGGATATCTATTACAACCGGGTCAGAAAAGGCGATAAGATGGCAGAGCGTGTCTGGAATGCCATGCTGTATCAGTGTGACAAGTGGATCTGCATGATGGCAGCTCCGCTGGAAGGGCATGTGGATGCGATTCTCTTGACCGGCGGACTGCTTAGAATTCCTGGTGTTGTTGAGAATGTGAAGCAGCATTGTGAATGGATTGCGCCGATTACTGCTTATCCGGGTGAATTCGAACATGAATCCATGGTTCATTCTGCTCTGAAAGTATTAAGGGGAGAAATGGAACCGAAGGTCTATACGGGAAAGCCTGTATGGGATGGCTTCAAAGACTGAAGAACAGCTGCGGCTGTTCTTTTATTATGAAAAAAAGCAGCGGTGCACACTGCTTATTTGAAACGTACAAAAAGGGAACCGGTCAGATCCACACTGTGGGGATCCCGGTCGCATATGTAGGATAATCTGCTGTCAGGATGACGGCTCTGATAGATTGTCACAACATAGTGATCCGCAAAACGCAATTGTTCACTCCAGCGTATGGCTGCTTCCTCAGAAGTGAATGTCTGTTTCTCAAATATCTCACCGTTCTTGGACAGCTCTGCGGTCCAGTGTTCACTGCGTTTCTTCATAGCTATTGAAAAGTATACCAAGCTTTG
>ONOV01000029.1 GCA_900319505.1 uncultured Erysipelotrichaceae bacterium | reverse complement strand
ATCCGGACGCATCCGGATGAAATCCATCCGGTGTAAATACAAACCGCATCAATTCTGTCTGTTCCATCCTCATGCCTCTTTCGAAAAGAATATCATCTTAGTACTCTCTGCCGAAAAGAAACCGGAGATCTCCATCAGATCCCCGGCTTTTATACAATAAACCGATCAGAACAGGTTGATAAAAACAGTAATGACAAGCGAATTGATAAAGTCCGCAAACAGACTGCCGACAATCGGAATTAACAGATATGCCTTGATCGAATTGCCATAACGCTCGGTCAGAGCGGACATATTTGCCATGGCATTCGGGGTTGCGCCCATCCCGAATCCGCATACGCCGGCTGAAATAACAGCCGCATCATAATCACCGCCCATGACCTTGAAGATAACAAACCTTGAATACAGAAACATGAATACCGTCTGGCAGGCTAACAGAATGATCAATGGTCCGGCAAGATCCGCCAGCTGCCAGAACTTCAGTGTAATCATGGCTATGCCGAGGAAAACCGACAGGCACAGACCGCCGAAATCGTTGATCTCTTCCATATGAATTTCAAACGCATGGGTATATTCACTGACATTCCGGAAGACAGCCGCGGCAATCATGGCACCGATATAGATCGGAAATGTCATACCGGTTTTGGAAAGCAGCCAGGAAAGAATCGTACCGATACCGGCCGAAAGTATAATCTGATAGACTGCCGGGGCATAATTGGATAAGGAACGGATCTCTTCCCCTTCTTCCTCAGAGTCTTCCTCTTTCTTCGGTGTCAGATGCTTCTTCTGAATCAATGCATTGCCCAGAGGTCCGCCCATGGAAGAGCCGGCAATCAGACCGAACGTAGCTGCGGCCGTACACATGGTCGTCGCCCCGCTTATACCGAAATCTTCCAGAATTGGTCCGAAAGCACCCGCCGTACCATGTCCGCCAACCATTGGAATGGAACCTGTTGTCATGCCGATTAACGGCGATAAGTGCAGTAATGAAGCAGCCGAAACTGCAATTGTATTCTGCAGGATAATCAGGATGATCACCAGAACCAGAAAGACAATCAGATCCCTTCCACCCTGTTTCAATACCTTGAGATTTGCCTGAAAACCGACCGAAGTAAAGAAGAAGACCATTGCCACTTCCCGCAGGGAATCATCAAACTCAAAATCCAATAGTCCTGTCACATGCAGGATGGCTGTCAGAATGGCAAAGACAAAGCCGCCCGCAACCGGAGCCGGAATGCAGTACATCTTCAGAAACCTGACATGATTGCAGAGCCATTGACCAAAGAACACCACTGCTACAGCAATGGCAAGTGTCTGATACTGATCCACAGAAATTGACATCAGTCATTGCCTCCATCAGAGATCCCGTTCTTTCTGTACCACTTCTCGGCACCGGCATGAAAGGGAATCGTAACTCCATCTGCTGCCGTCTCAGCCGTAATGTTTTCATCAACACCCAGCTTGTCCTCAATGGTGCTCATATCTGCAAACAGCACCTGACACATTTCATAGACAGCATTATCCGGCGTCTCATCCGAGGCAAGCAGAACTGCCTTTACCCCTATGGTATTCACATCTTCCCTGGCGCCATATACACCGGAAGGAACCGCCGTTTTCACATAGCCGTCAAAGGTCTTGCAGATACGTTCAATTTCATCATCCGACAAGGACAGAAGACGAATGGAAGATGCGTTGTCCGCATAGATCTGAACGGGTGCTCCGGCCGTAACAAACATCGCATCAATACTGCCATCCAGCAGATGACTCATCGCGTCGCTGTAATCATAGTTTTCCATATTGATATTGCCATCCTGCAGTCCTACAGCCGAAAGCACTTGTCTGGCATTACGTTCCGTTCCGCTTTCTTCCTGTCCAATGGAAACCGTCTTATCTTCCAGATCATTCAGATTTTCAATGTCGGAATTCTTCAGCACAGCAATCTGCACATCCTCTGTCCATAATGAGGCAACGGCAGAATAGCCCTGATACTTATTCTCTTTATTCCCGGTCAGTTCTTCCCCATAATACATTTCATTCACAACATCACTCTGGGCAACTCCAACCTGTATATACCCTTCTGAAAGCAGACGGACATTGGATGCACTTCCCGCTGTCTCCTTTACCTGCAGCGTATACTTCTTATTCTTTTCATTCATCGCTTCACTGAGCAGTGTTCCGAAGGTATAGTAAATACCGCCTTCATCCGCTGTTCCAAAGCGAATGTTCTTCCTGGTAACACATCCTGCCAGCAAAGAAGCCAGCAGTACTGCTGTAATCACTCGTTTCATTTTCTGATCCCCCTGTTGATCTTTGTCCGCCTGCCAGTCAGACAGACCCATCTGTCTTTCCATCCTGATATACATATGATGAAAAGCAATCCTGAAAATATTCTGCACCATTCCATACTGTTTACGCCAGCTTCTTTTTCGTATCTGAGGCTGTATTATTCCGGCAATACAGAAATGAAGAAAATGT
>ONOV01000027.1 GCA_900319505.1 uncultured Erysipelotrichaceae bacterium | reverse complement strand
TAGGGCGGCACATAGTTGTCATAGGGAATCGGCCGCAGCAGCATTCTTTCACTGATGACAAGGTAATTGTAGTCTCCGTACCAGGAAAGATGGTTATTGCTTTTCAGATCGGAAAAACTGACCTTCAGCTCATAGCAGCGGAAAATCTCCCGGGCATCCATGGACATGTAATCCACAATCTCATCCCCATGGCCGTTATGACGAAAACCGATGGTGACTTCCGTGCATCCGTATTCTCTTTTCTTCCGGCTGTCCCGCTCCAGCGCCTGTTCCAGCTGAAGCGTCTGTTCTGTTTTGGGCATGCCTGTATCATATCACGGCTGTGTGCTTTCGATAAACCAGCGGTTTCGCTCATAAAAAAGATTTCTTCTCTGCCCGCAGATCATACAGGCATAGCGGATGCCGCATCCTCCTACCTGTGAAGCCCTTCTTTCCACACTGACCACTTTATCAATGGCATACTTCCGCCCGTCGTCCCATACCAGAAACAGAGGCGTCATGGTGCCGCTTTTACGCTGCAGCGTCACCACATCCACATAGCGTTTATATAACTCCATGGTTTGTCATCACCCCATCTTTCTTCCCTGAAAGCAGCCGATCGGATGAACGGTATGATCTGCCTTGACATTGAAGTCGGTCAGTTTCTTATCATTGAGCGTACATAAGCGCCTCACACTGTCAAAACCGTATGTATTACGGATTTCATCCATGGCAAGATCGCATCTGCGGGCTGCTTCAAAGCGCTCTGCATCTTCAAAAAGACTCAGCTGGCGGAAGCTGGATGCCTCTTTCAGACTGCCAAGCGCCACCCCTGCCGCTCTTAACGGAACGGTCTCATGCCACATCATATGTACCAGCAGCTCCACCGCCGTCATGATTTCATCACTGACATCCGTCGGCCGCTCCAGCTTCATCTGTCTGCCCGCCCAGGCAAGATCCGTACTGCGCAGAGAAACATAAACCGTACTGCCCTCCATGCCGGCATCCCGGGCTCTTGATGCCACAGCTTCACACAGCATCCAGAATACCGGCTTCACTTCCTCAAAGCTTTTTACATCATGCACAAGCGTCATGGAATTACCGACGGATTTGATCGGTGCAGAAGCCCCGTTTTCAGCCACGGGGGAAGGATCTTCTCCCCTTGCAAAGAGCTGGATCATATCGCCGGCAATACCGAGATCATGGTGCAGGACACCGGCAGGATACTGGGCCAGATCACCGATCGTCATGATGCCTCTTGCATGAAGCTTACGGATGGTTGCCGGACCGACATACAGAAGATCCTGTGCCGGCAGCGGCCAGACAAGCTTCTGGTAATTGTCACGGGTAATGACGGTCATGCCTCTCGGTTTTTTCATGTCGCTGCCCAGTTTGGCAAAAGCCTTGTTCCAGGAAACACCGACCGATACGGTCAGGCCGATTTCCTTCTCCACCCGGTCCTGAATCAGGCGGGCTGTCTTCACCGGCTCGCCATACAGCTTCCGGCTGTCCGTATAATCAATCCACGCTTCATCCAGACCGAACGGCTCCACATGATCGGAATACTGCCGGTAGATGTCTTTGACAAGACCCGTGTAGTAAATATAGTCATCATAGGATGGCGGAATGATGAGCAGATCTGGACACTTCTCTTTTGCTTCCCGCAGACTCTCTCCCGTCATGACATGTGCTGCTTTGGCCAGATCATTCTTGGCCAGAATAATGCCATGCCTTTTTTCTTCATGACCGCCGACTGCCATCGGCACATCACGCAGATGAGGCTGTTTCATTTCCTCAATCTGGGCATAGCAGTGATTGATATCGATGTGAAAGATTACCTTGTCCTTCATACTTCTGATTATAGGCAAATTGTTTCATATTTCAATCATTTATGCAACATATCAGAGCAGTCATTAGACAAACCGTGCAGAAAAGCTATAATAAAAGCATGGAACTCAAAGAGATGATTCAGACGTATAAAAACAAGACAGGTGAAACAGATGCGGCCATTGCCCGCAGACTGGGAGTCGACCGTTCAACGGTATCACGCTGGAGCAAGGGGGAAGTGCGTAAAGTATCTTCGGATGTCATGGAGCGGCTGTCTGCCATGCTTGGATACAATGTGGAGCCGCTGCTGAAGGGAATGGATATTTCCGTACATCTGCCGATTCTCGGCTATGTCAAGGCCGGCTATGATCTGTTTGCACAGGAGAATTATCTTGGTGAAGAGGAAGCGACGCTGGACGAAATGAAAACCGGTGACTACTATCTGCGGGTCACCGGCAATTCCATGAGCGGAGTCGGCATCATGGATCAGTCGCTTGTATTAGTGCATAAGACGGAACACCTGGAAAGCGGAGAGATCGGGGTTGTACTGATCGGAGATGAAGTCACGGTCAAGCGTGTGATCATCCGCAAAGGCATGATTGTGCTGGAGGCGGCCAATCCGCAGGTGGAGAACCGCTATTTCACTGCAAAGGAAATACGGGAGCTGCCGGTGCGCATCATCGGCAGAGTGCTTTCCTGCAAGACCTATTTCTGATACAGTTCGAAGAAATGATAGAGGGCACCGATCAGGTTGGCATCATTGCCGAACCGGCATGGTACAACGATCGGTTTCTGAAACGGAACCTTTCCTTTGAACGGTGCATAGGCCTTATCAATTTCTTCCTGCATGATTTCAAACAGCAGCGGCTGAGCGGAGATGCCTCCCCCGACTGCTGTTTTTTCCATGTCCAGAATGGACTGCAGTGAGAAAAGACCGGAAGTAAAATCAGCACAGAACTCATGCAGAACACGCAGGGCTGTTTCCTCTTTTTCAACCGCTCTTGCAAAGATAAGCCGGCCATTGCAGGCAGCCGGGTCCATACCGGCGGCTGCCGCATAGCGCTTGACCAGGGAAGAAGCTGCTTCATAAACCGCCCAGACATGTCCTTTGCGATAAGGCTTTATCCAGTCTGATGCAATCATGGATACTTCTCCAGCCGCATCACTGCAGCCTCTGTATACCTTTCCATCCAGAACAATCGCACCGCCGATCCCGGTTCCAAGCACCAGAACCAGTCCGGTCTTCACCCCCTGCATTGCCCCTTTCCATACTTCCGCTGCTGCCGCAGCCTTGGCATCATTGATGACTGATACCGGACAGTGCATTCTCTCTTCTACCATTCTGCCAAAGTCCGTTTCATTCAGAAACACCAGTGCCCCGCCGGTATAGAAGTAGCCGGTACGGGCATTGATATGACCGGGTGCACTGATGGCAATGCCGTCCATGTTTTCTTTTCCTGAAGAAACTGTTTCAATTTCATCCAGCAGCCCATCCAGGCTGTCTGCAACCGGTACTGAGCTATGGCTCAGGATCTTTCCGGTTTCATCCATACGGGCATATTTCAGTTCGGTGCCGCCGATATCAATACTGATATAATTCTTTTTCATTTCCTATTCCCCCGGCAGATAGCGCTGGCTCAGCCGGTCAATGACTTCCCGCTGGAACGCTTCTTTCCTTTCTTCATCTGTATGCAGCGTCAATGCTTCATAATGGCTCATGACGGCTTCAAAGTCTTCTTTCTCCGCCATATGAATCTCATTTTCATAATGGTTCTGCAGCACATCATCCAGTCCCTTGCCATACATACTGTTCCAGAACAGATATACAATCACGGCCGGCAGATTCTGCCGGACAATGTCATCCGCCAGTTTCACGGCCTGATGATAGACGGCAGGATTGGTATACATGTCGCTGTCAAAGCCGATCAGGATGCGGCATGTCTTATGTTTCTGCGCAATGAGCTGTCTTAACGGCACATCAATATCACGGCAGCTGGCAATGCCCTGCACGCTGATGGCACTCATATGGCCATAACGGCGGAACGCATCCGCCTTGAAATGGCCTTCCGTAATCAGGATGTCGCGCGCATTGTCATCTTTTCCACACAATACATCCTGGGGCGAACCGGAGGAGACGCCATCCATCCGTTCCGGATGGCCGGCTGAAGCGGAAGAATACCAGATGTAGCGTGTTTTCTCACTCGTACTGCGGCGGATCTGAATGGCCGTGATATTGCCCCAGACATCATGAATCGGGATGCCGATGCCCTTCTGAACGGCCATCCTGATGCTGCCGCTCTTTCTGTCCCGGCAGAATCCCGGCACGCCGATCAGAATATCCTCACTGTAGTTCCTCTCGGCCAGTTTCTGAATCAGAGGCGGCAGAATCGTTTCATCCATCATGGTAAAGTACTGATTCTCACGGATCACTGTATCCTCTATGCCTCTGTTTCTCAGATACCTGTAATCATTCAGCGTCAGTACACCGCTGCAGGGATACAGAAGACTTCTGCCCTGAATGAAGATGCGGTACACCATATCCAGAATATAGGCCGGCGCCCGCTGTACTTCATCTGTTTCCATGCCGTCTTTCTCAGGTATGCTTTCCATCATGCGGCAGGAAGAACCATGCAGCATCCGGGCAAGATGCGAAAATTCCTGTTCATTGACAATACCGTCAAACTGCGCCGCAATCAGATACACGGCCCAGGGAAACGCACAGTGCTTCTTCTTCATCACAAGTGTAATGACATCCCCATCTGCTCCGCATGAAAAACAGTGGAATCTTCTGCCTTCATCATAAGCGGCTACACTGCCGGGATGATGGTCATTGTGACAGGGACAGAGCCAGCGTCTTGGATCGGGTGAGCCAAACAGCCATAAGCCGATCTCTTCCATGCGCAGTTTTTCATGTATGTTCTCTTTTGCCTTTTCAATCACAGGATCCGTGTTCATATCTGTATTTTAAAACAGCACTGTCCATTCTGAACAGTACCGTCAGTTCAGGCTGTTTCCCTGTTTTTATGCATACGGCGCTTCAGTGCGCTGATGATGTCGGTATGGAAGACGGCCTGCGGCAGTCTGAAGGCGGAAGTCAGCGCCAGATAGGCACCCAGCGTCATCACAATATTGATGAACACTTTGCCTAAGGCAATGATCTTTCTGCCCTGGGTGCCGTCAATGCCGATCTTTCTCAAGACAAAGCACACCCCAAGCATCAGGACAAGACCGATCAGACACTTCACCAGTACTTCAATAACCTTCTGGAAATGAATGTCATACTGCTTCTGCATCTGATGGAAGCTGCGGATCACAATGTAAAGCACCCCGGGCACACTGGATAAGGCAATGCCGGGATAGCCTAAAAGCATGATGAATACGATCAGAGAAACACCCTTGATCACAACATAGGCTACCAGATTCTGCAGTGTTTCCTTCTTCATGCCTAGAGCCATCATGATATTGGTGACAACCGGCATCAGTGTCTGCATGATGCCTTCAATGGCCATCCATTTCAGACAGTTCGAGGCAAGGGTAAGGTTGGATGTATAGAAGAGAATATGGTAGATATCCCTGGCATAGAGATAGATGCAGAAGGATACCGGCAGGCCGATGTACAGGATGATGTTGATGCAGTCCAGTACATTGTGTTCAATCTTGCGGACATCGCCTTCCGTGCGGGCGGAGGTGATGTGCGGGATCAGAGCTGCCGCAAAGCCCGGGGAAAGAATCATCGGGATGGCAGTGATCTTGGTACCGACATAGTTGGTGGCCGATAGAATGACGGCCTGGTCTTTGCCGGAATAGCCGGCAAGCTTCAGGCTGGCCGGCAGCAGAATGGAGTTGTAGATATCATCACTGTAGCCAAGTACGGCAACGCCAAGATACGGCAGTGCCAGGGAAATGAATTCCTGAAAGAGCTTCCGCTTGGAACGGGTTGCGGCTGTCTGGTTCTTTGCCCCTTCCACGATTTCGCCATAGTTTTTCTTATCGAAGTAAGCGATCTGGATAATGCCGGCCAGTGCCGCAATGGACGTTGACATGACGGCCGTATACAGCGCATAGACCCGCTTCTGATGGAACACATAGACAATCAGAAACGCCATCGTCAGCAGAAAACCGACGCGGAAGATCTGTTCAAAGACCTGGGAAAGCGCATATTCCCCCATTTCCTTGCGTCCCTGCCAGAAACCTCTGTAGCTGGAAAGAATCGGCACAAGGAAGATGGCAAAGGAAAGAATACGCAGGCAGGTGCCCATGATCTTCACCCCGCTGCCATCTGCCACTACCCTGGCCAGAAGCCAGGAAAAGGCAAACATCACCACCATGCCGAGAAACCCGACTAAAGCCATCAGGGTATGCGAGATGACTCTGATCTTCTTCAGTGCACGGTTGTCATTGCGTACGGTGTATTTGGCCACCATGGTCGCAATGGCAAAAGGAAAGCCGGCGGTAAAGATATTGAGGATATAGCTGTAGATTCGATAGGCCGTGCCGTAGTAGCTCATATAGGCATCGGAACCGAGGATCGTTGACAGCGGTATCGAATAAACAAGACCCAGAAGTTTGGCAATGAAAAGACCTGCCGTACCGACAAGTCCGCTGAGTACCAGACTTTTTTTTACTGCTTCACTGTTGCTGTTTTTATTCATAACGGGATTATTCTACTCGTTTTCGACGGCAACATCTACCCACTTAACCGGATGCGTGATTTTTTCCATCTCTTCCACGCTCACCCGTACGGCACTGTCCGTACTGCCGGCGGAAGGATAGAATACCGGATGGCGCTTTAATGTCTCATCAAGATAGATCTCTACTCCCTCTTTGACCCCAAACGGGGTGACACCGCCGGCCGGATGACCGACCAGATCCATCAGCTGCCGGCCGTTCATCATCTTTGCCTTGACATGGAAGGTTTCACGGAACTTATGGTTGTTGACTCTGGCTCTGCCTGCCATCACCACAAGCACCGGCTTTTCCTCTACCATAAAGGCAAGTGTCTTGGCGATTTCATCCTCTTCAATGCCCAGTGCTTCCGCTGCCAGCGCCACCGTTGCCAGACTGTCCGTCATATCGACAATCCGGTCTTCAAAGCCATACTCTTTCAGCTGTGCACGTACACTTTCTTCACTCATTTTTCTTCACCTGATTTCATCTCACGAAAAACAATACCGTTTTCATCCATGGCTTCAATTGCCGCCAGAGCTTCCACATGCAGGCATTCTTCTTCCAGCAATTTCATACCGGGCTGGAAGCACTTGGCAATACAGACACCGACCCCGGCTGTCTCTGCCCCTGCTTCATGAATGATTTCATTCAGGCCTCTTGCCGCAAAGCCATTGGCCAGAAAATCATCGATGATCAGCACACGATCAGCCGATGTGATGAACCGGGAAGGCACCAGAATATCGTAGTCCCGGCCATAGGTGAACGATCTGACCCGGGCTGAATACACATCTCCCTGGCCAAGATTGGCGCTTCTTGCCTTTTTGGCAAATACCAGCGGCACATCAAGTGCCAGAGCCGTGCTGTAAGCCGGGGCAATGCCGGAAGCTTCAATGGTCAGCACCATCGTGACCTTGTCCTTTTCAAACAGACGGGCAAATTCCTTACCGATGTGATCCATCAGAACCGGATCAATGCGGACATTGAGAAAATCATCCACCTTGAGAATGCCGCCCGCCAGCACTCTGCCATCCCTGCGGATTCTGTCTTCCAGCTCTTTCATAACTGATACAGCCTGCTGTACTTTTCTTCCAGATACTGCAGATAGTATGCAGGATTGAATGATTCACCGGCTGCCTTCTGCAGGATTTCCTCATTGGTCAGTGAACAGCCATAGTGATGGACATGTTCCCTGAGCCAGGTCATGATCGTTTCATAGTGGCCGCTGCGCAGTGCCTCATCCACATCAATCTGTTTTTCCATGGCAGCCATGAACTGGCTGGCATAGGCTGAGCCGAGGGCATAGGTCGGAAAGTAGCCGAAATCGCCATCGGCCCAGTGCACATCCTGCAGAATTCCTTCAGCTGCCGTTTCGGCATGGATGCCGAGATACTTCTCATAGAGATCATTCCAGGCTTCTTCCAGATGCTCCACCGGAATGGACCCGTTAAAGATGCCCTTTTCCATTTCATAGCGCACCGCTATATGCATGGGATAGGTCAGTTCATCCGCTTCCGTACGCACAAGGCTGGGCCGGGTTACATTGATACCTTTGACAAAGCGCTCGAGTGAAACATCACCAAGCTGAGCCGGGAACTGTTTCTGCAGGGCAGGATAATTGTATTCCCAGAAGGATCTGCGCCGGCCCAGCAGGTTCTCACAGAGTCTTGACTGGGACTCATGCATGCCGGAAGAAACGCCTTCAGCCAGGATCGTACCGTCATATTTCGGATCGATCTGATGCCTGTACCAGGCATGGCCGGTTTCATGAACGGTGGAAAGGATGGCGGAAATGACATTATCAGGCAGATACTTAGTTGTCGTACGGCAGTCGCCGGCACATGTCCAGGATGTAAAAGGATGTTCCGTTTCATTCTGATAGCCCCAGGATGGATCAAACTGCACATACTGCAGCAGATCTTTCATGAAAGCCTTCTGTCCCTCCACCGGATAGTTCTGATACAGGAAGCTGTCATCAATCTGTTCTGCTCTGACAGTTTTCTGTATCAGAGGAACCAGTCTTTCCGTCAGCTTTTCAAAGAAATCATCATAGATCCGCCGGTTCATGCCCGGTTCATAGTCATCCAGCATCTGATCATAAATGTCTTCACAGCTCTGACGATAGCTGTACAGCTTCTTTTTGGCGGCGATGATGTCTTTGAGCACCGGGGCAAAGGAAGCGTAGTCATTGTGCTGCTTGGCTTTGCGCCAGATCGGATAGGCCGACGCCAATAGACGCCCATAGGCCACATATTCATCCTGCGGCACACATAAGGTATGAGACATATCCTTCACATAGAGGGCGGCGAGGGCGGCCGCACGTCTTGTGTCATGGTCCAGCGTCTCATCCTCTTTCATGCGCTTTAACAGGGCATAGATCGCAGGATCAGAAGCGATGCGGTAGTATTCCCCATCCAGAACTGCCGTTCTTTCATCCCGGTATGCCGTACCGTCTTCCGGTGCGACTGTTTCCTTATCAATGCCGATGAGGGCAAGTGCCATCTGATAGGCAGACAGGCGCATCTGCCATGTTTCAAACTGCTTCAGTTCTTCTTCCTTCATCCTACTTCACCATGAAATATGCCGCGATCATCATCACAATCAGAAAGGCAAGCGTGATCATATCGCGGATCAATCCCTTTTTTCTTCTGTTATTCATACACGCGATTTTACCATTCCAACGCAAAAAGAGAAATGATTTCTCACTTCTCTTCCACTTTCTGTGCATCTGTTTTCTTAATACTGCCTTTGCCTAAGAACCAGTCCCTCTTCCAGATGGCAAGCAGGATGATCGCAATCTGCAGGACAATCGACATGATCATATAGAAGTATTCTCCACGGATCAGGAAATGGCCGATGATGCAGTTGGACAGAATCTGAATCCAGCTGGATACTGCCACACTTTCCGCATACTGATACATCCGGATGTCTGTTCTTGAGGCAAAATAAGGAATAAAGCCATTGGGAATGCCGGGGATCATGCAGGCAAGCGCAAAGACAAAGCCCGGCTTGGTACTGTTGATCTTTTCCGTAATCCAGCTCTGTTTCCTCTTTTCCAGATTCATGATGGATGAAATAACGCTGGAAAAACGTCTGGCAAAATAGAATACCAGTACATTTCCTGTCACAAAACCGAGATAGCAGGCAATAAACGCCTTCCACCAGCCATAGATTACCCCGGCCGCAACCTGAATAATCATGCCTGGAAAGAAGATGGATATGACCTGAAGGACGGTCAGGATAAACACGCTGATCAAGCCTGAGAATTCATCCTGACTGTTGAGATATTCCTGCATTTCTTCCTGATTGCCGTCTTTCAACAGCTGCCACAGCGTTGCGAAGCTGTCGCCGAAAAAGTGCACAATCAGAAAGACAATCAGTATCAGAATCGCCACTGCCGCTAACAGCAGGCCGATCTTCTTTGCTTTTTCACTGTTCTTCTTCATTTCTTTCCCAAGTCTCATGTAATATACCATACTTCAAATCAAACGGCACCTTCATGAAGACAAAAAAGACAGATTGTGCAATCTGTAGCATAAAAGAAAAAGGATCTGAACAGTGTCAGATCCCTTCAGAAAGCTTATCTGCCTGCGTAAGCGCTGGCGCTTGCCCCGGCAATACGGCCGTAGACAATGAAATCTGCTACGGCATTGCCGCCCAGACGGTTGGCACCATGTACGCCGCCGGTGACTTCACCTGCGGCAAACAGTCCATCGATGGCCTTGCCGCTGTCATTGAGCACTTCGGCACTGCTGTCGATCTTCAGGCCGCCCATGGTATGGTGAACACCAGGCTGTACCTTGATGGCATAGTAAGGAGCAGTATCGAGTTTCTTGACAAAGGAAGTACGGTTGAAGTCCGGATCACTCTGGGCATCCACATCCTTGTTCCAGGTATCCATGGTCTTGGCCAGGGTATCCGGATCGGTATCAATTGCCTTGGCAAGCTCTTCAATCGTCTTGCCGGTCTTGGTGTAGCCGGAATCAATGTAGCCCTGAATGACTGCCGATGCGTCCACCATAGGCTGGTCGATGATCAGCCATGCATAGCCGCCGGTCTGCTTGTTTTCAGCAGCGGAAACAACATCACGTGTGCCGACTTCATCAATGAAGCGCTCGCCTTCCTGGTTGACCAGAATGGCACCATCGCCTCTGAGACCTTCGGTAATCAGATGGGCATTGCCGTCATCATCCACGTGTACCGTCGGATGAAGCTGAATCTGCTTCATATCAACGGTTGCCGCACCGACATCATCTGCCGTAGCCATGACAATACCCTGGCCCTGGGCACCCGCCGCATTGGTTGTGATGTAGCCGTCCAGATCAGGATTCTGTTCCTTGACCATGTCGTTATTGGCACCGAAACCGCCGGTAGCCAGTACAACCGCCTTGGCATTGACAGTAATATCATTGCCGTCCTTGCCGGTCGCATGTACACCTGAAGCTTTGCCGTCTTTCATCAGAATCTTATCCGCCGTCGCATTGTAGATAATGTTGATGCCGAGCTTTTCACAGTTCTGTTCCAGAATCGGTACGACATAGGCACCGACCGCAACCGTCTGGCCCTGATCATTGACCGGTCTGTGAATACGCTTGACGGAAGCGCCGCCGAACTGACCTACGCTCTTGAGATCAGCTCCGATGCTGCTGAGCCATTCAATGCCGTCGGCACTGTTCTCGGCCAGTGTCCTGACCAGTTCCGGATCATTGATGCCCTTGCCGCCGATCATGGTATCAAGTTCCATAAGTTCAACGGAATCAAAGTAGCCGCTCGGACTTGCCTGGTAGGCATCCCACTGCTGCTGTACGGCAGCCGCAAGATCAGTAATGGTCTTGTTGTCGCTGTAGGAATCCTTCGCCGCCTGCAGGGTCTTTTCCACACCGGCTGCTTCATCGAATGTGTTTTCATCCTGATACGGCGTATGAGCAGCGTTCATGCCGCCGGTAGCACGTACGGAGTTGCCGCCGGCCGCATCCTGTGATTCAAGAATCACAACATCCTTGTCGTCTGCAGCAGCGGTAATAGCTGCGGTCATACCGGCACCGCCGGCACCTACAACAACCACATCCGTGTCAAGTTCTTCATCCTTGGCCGCAGCCGCTGTTGCGACCGTCTGATAATTCTTGGGATCCAGACCCGCACTTGTCAGCGCATTTGCAGCAGCTTCCTTGATGGCATTGCTGGTAATGGTTGCGCCGGATACGCCATCCACATTGATGGTATTGCCATCCGCCATTTCACCCGGCATCTTGTCAATCGCTTTGGAGCCGATGCCCGGTGTTTCCTGCTTGCCTTCCGCCTGTACATCTGTAATCACAGAATCTTTCAGGGTAATTGTGACGGTGACATCACCGCCATTGCCTTTGGCTGTACCTGTATAGGTTCCGCTGACAGACTTGTTTGCGGAACATGCCGGCAGACAGCCAAGGATCAGAGCAGCGGCAAATAAACCGACTGTTCCGACCTTGAAGTTCAGATTTTTCATTTCATTTCCTCCCCAGTTTCAGAAACAATTGATCTGCGAAAAAAAATATATCATGAAACCTGTACTTTTTCTATATTACTGCTCTACGGTAAACGCATTCTGATAGCAGTAGACAGTAACCGTTCCATCACTGGTGCGGTACACGCTGCCATACTG
>ONOV01000106.1 GCA_900319505.1 uncultured Erysipelotrichaceae bacterium | reverse complement strand
TCCTGAATCACATCCTTTACCCATCCCTGTTTCATCCAGGCATATCTTTCTGTCAATAACAGAAAGAAAGACATCGCAGAGCCTTTTCAGAATAGATCTGAGCATGCAGGCATAATTATAGCAAAAGGGGGGCCTTGCATGACCATAAACTTCATAGCAGAAGTCAGTACGAAGATCCTCAAGGACTGATATTATCCAGCCTGAAATCATGCTTTCAGCAGGCTTTTACAAATTCTGCAAACAGCGCTTTGCTCGGTCCATCATCCCACCTGGTCAATTCAGGATGCCACTGCACACCCCAGACAAATCTGTGCCGGGTGTGGCGTACTGCTTCCACAATGCCATCCGAAGAAACTGCCATTACCTGCAGATCTGTTCCAAGGTCATGAACTGCCTGATGATGCAGACTGTTTACACCAAGATGATCCGCTTGGAAAAGATCATACAGCGGCGTATTCTGTTGAATGGTTACCTCATGTGCCGAAGCATCATAGGGATGCTCCATATGATGAACAACCTCTGTACCGTATTCTGACGGCAGATCCTGATACAGCGTTCCTCCCTGCAGGACATTGATCATCTGAATGCCCCGGCATATTCCAAGCACTGGTTTATCTTCCTTTAGTGCCTGATGATATACGATCTCTTCCATCCGATCGCGCGCATCACAGATGGAACCGCATGAAGCCTTTTTTTTCTGGCCGTATAGTGCCGGACTCACATCATGGCCGCCGGTTAACAATAGACCATCACATAGATCAAATGCCTGCAGGATGTCCTCTTCACTGCCCTTTAACGGCAGAATGACAGGAATTCCCCCAGCCTGGGCAACCCGATCCATATATCCCGGCAGCATCCATATGCTCTGTTTTTCATCATCCCATATCGGAGTAACACCAATTACCTTCTTACGCATACCGTTCCATCCTTCCATGTATTACAGCCATGATACCGCAGCAGCTTTGAAATCACCATTTGTGACTGCCTCATGACCGATGGATGACATCAATGCACTGCTCAGCAAGCTGACACCGATCATGATCACATCCAGAATCAGTGCAGATACAATCTGATAATACAGAATGCCCGGAATCATCTGGAAATACAGCCAGAGCCGTCACTTTTCCTTCTTCTCTTTCTGCTTCATATGCTTTGAAGCTATTCTAACGCATGAAAAAAGCAGAGGATCACTTCTCTGCTGAACGATACTTACGATAATCCATTTCACCTTTGATGTATATGGCAGCAGCACATACAATGCCGATGGCAATGATCACAATCGCAGCTGTCTTTGATCCGGTCTGATTATCCATGAGAATGCCGGCTGCCATGGCCAGAAAGAAAACAAACATGGCCGCAATATCATACTTCTGGGTAAACTTGTCCTTTGGCTTGATATAGTTCTTGGCTTCCTGTTTTTCCACCAGCTTCTCAAAGCTGGATTTCGTCTCTGCTTCCGTCTGCTTTACCGGTTCTTTTACTGCCTTCTTTTCTTTTCGATCCGTTCGAATCTTCATCCCGCAGTAAGGACAGTAGTAGAAAAGGCGCCCGGGCTTTACCCCCGCCACTTCAGAACAGGAAGGACATGTGATCTCCTCTGTTTCATCCTCTACCGGTACAGCATTCGTATCCTCATTGATTCTGATCTGCATCCCGCAGTAGGCACAGTAATACATCAGCCTGCCCGGCTTAACTTTCATGATTCCTTTACAGGAAGGACATTCCAATCCTAATAATTCATCCATATTTTAAAAGTACCACACATGCCGGGACGTCTTCAATGCAAAAAACAGACAGAAGACGAACTGGTGATTGACATCCGAAGGTCCAGGTTCCTTCGCCATACCTCCTGAGAGGGAGAGAGGCAGAGCCTTTTCCATGCTTGAATTCATTCCTCCACACAGGTATAATAAATAAGCTTTCACAGATGCCGACATAGCTCAGTTGGTAGAGCAACTCATTCGTAATGAGTAGGTCGTTGGTTCGATTCCGATTGTCGGCACGCTAAAAAATCGCTCAACAGAGCGATTTTTTATTATTTCTATACATGCATGGATTTTACAGAATGAGCCTGAAAGGCTAAAAAGCGGCTAGACTATAACGTCAAAAAAACAGTTCTTTATCCAAGAACTGCTCCCAAAGCACCATAGGAAATAATTGTCATGATCACGGCTGCCAGAAAAATACCCAGCAGAATGGAAAATGATGCTTTCTTCAGATCCATATCAAAAACAGACGCTACCAATGATCCTGTCCAGGCTCCTGTTCCCGGTAAAGGTATGCCAACAAACAACATCAGACCCCAGAACCCGTACTTTTCAATCTTGGGCCGGTTCTTCTGTGCCTTGGCCTCAATCCAGCCTGCCAGTCTTCCCATATGATGATCAGCCATCCAGTGCAGCACCTTCTTGATCAGTAAAAGAATAAAAGGAATCGGTACAATATTGCCCAGCACACAGAAAATAACACCCTTCCACATCGGAATTTCCAATAGACGTGCCGCCAGCAGTCCGCCTCTTTCCTCAATTAACGGAATCATGGAAATAATAAATACTGTCCACTCCGCTGAGATATGCTGTCCTATGCCGTTCACAAACCAGTTCACAAAGCTGTCCATGTCTCACCTCAATAAAACGCATTAACTCTATCACAGCCTGCCATGATCATTCAATTGCCTGACCATGCCAATCCGTTATAATGATAGCGAAAGGCAGGTAAATCCTATGACACGTGATTCCGAAAAAGCTATTGCGTCCCTGCAGAAATATATTGACAGCCTCGGTGATGACATCCAATCCGAAGAAGATCTCAATGATGTACTGCAGGAATTCATGCAGAAATACAATGCCGGTCTCAACGACACCCATCGTGATCCGGACATTTATGATTTAGAAGACATGGCAGATCGAGCACCTACTAAGAAAGAAAAACTGGCTTCTCTGCAGAAAGCTCTTGCCCTTGATCCAAATAATCTCGATATCCAGAGAGAAATTGCCCGCACGAATATCACTTCGCCCCTGGCATATCTTGATGCCCTCAGAGAAATGAAAGCCAATGCGGACAATACATTCATGCATCCCTATCTGGAAGAATATGTGGGCGAGTTCTATCTTCAGTTTGAGACCAGACCTTATATACGTCTCTTGAAAGAGATGGCAGATCTGTATGCGTCTCTGGATATGTTTACCAAAGCAGCCGAAACAGACCAGGAAATTCTCCGTCTCAACCCTGATGATCATACCGGTGCCCGCTTTCAGCTCATAGCTGTATATGCCGTCATGGAACAGGAAGAAAAAGCCCAGAAACTTTATGACAGCTTCTGCAGTGATTGTCCGGAAAGCTTCTTTGCTTTATGTATGTCCATTGTCTGCTTCAAGAAGGATGAGGAAGAGAAAGCATATGACTGGCTGATGAAACTCTGTTCTGTCAATGATGATACAGACCGCTTCTTCCGCGATCTCTGTGAAGATACCATGCCGGCTGAAATGCAGGAGACAATCACCCAGGATGCCTACAGACCAGACTCTTACAGTGAACTGGCAGTCATGTATCTCAGAGCCAATGACTTCCTGGCTGCTTTCTCCAGCTACTATCCTGTATGGGCAGATCAGAGGCTGGAAGAAAGAGCTTTGGAAAGCTCTGGTGATATTTCCATTGCCTGATTCAAATCAAACAGCCTGATTACGATGGCAGCAGCGAACTGCCATCGTTTTTCATTTCTGAAATAGTAAAACAGATGCGTTCAGCCTTTATTAAAGCAAACCAGGAAACTTT
>ONOV01000046.1 GCA_900319505.1 uncultured Erysipelotrichaceae bacterium | reverse complement strand
TACCTGGCCGCATGGCCAATAAGAAAAGACCGCAGATCATTTGATCTTACGGTCTTGAGATTCAGTCTTCAGAATCGTCGCCATCCGCACTGTTGGGAACAATGCCCTCTTCAGAACGTCTGGTGGCTTCCTCTAAAGCAGCCTTGGCTTCCGCATTGCGCTCTTCACGTTCATGCTTCAGCTGAGCAGCTCTGGCAGCGATACGGCGGTTGGTTTCCCGGTCGAAGTCACGTCCAGTGCCAGCCGGAATCAGCTTACCAATCATGACATTTTCCTTTAAGCCCTGCAGATAATCGATCTTGCCTTTGATTGCTGCATCAGTGAGGACACGGATGGTCTCCTGGAAGGAAGCAGCAGACAGGAAGGAGTCTGTTTCAACAGCAGCTTTGGAAATACCAAGCAGAATCGGTTCGAACTTTGCAGGTGTCTTGCCTTCATCCAGCAGGTTGTCGTTGATATCGTTCATATGTGCAAGAGACAGTGTCTGACCTGCTGTCAGACCGGAATCATTGCTCTGAACAACGATGACACGCTTCAGCATCTGTTTGATCATAACTTCCAGATGCTTATCGGAAATATCAATGGATTGAGAGGAATAAACCTTCTTAACTTCTTTCAGAATATATTCCTGTACGGCTCTGACACCGGCAACATCCAGCAGTTCCTTAGGTGCAATCTGACCTTCAGTGAGCTTTTCACCAGCCTTGACATGCGTACCGACTTTCACGTCAGATACAACGATCTGGGTCAGGTCAGCCTTATGTGCAACGGCTTCCTTCTCACCCTGAACTGTAATAACTTTACCTGTTCCGTCTTTGTTATCTTCAATAGATGTGACGACTCCGTCAATCTTGGAGATAACAGCAACGCCCTTAGGTGTTCTAGCTTCGAACAATTCTTCAACACGAGGAAGACCCTGTGTGATATCACCATTCTTAGTCGCAACACCGCCGGTATGGAAGTTACGCATAGTCAGCTGAGTACCAGGCTCACCAATAGCCTGTGCCGCCATGACACCGACTGCTTCACCCTCTTCAACAAGGTTGCCTGTTGCCATATTGCGGCCATAGCACTTGCGGCAGATGCCTGTCTTGGATTCACATGTAAATACGTTACGGATATATGCCTTGGTTACACCGCGCTTGACACACTCTTCAGCCAGAGCATCCGTAATATACGTGTCACCATCCACAATCACTTCACCTGTCTCAGGATCTGTAATCGGCTGCTGAGTATACCGGCCGACAATACGGTCGAAGAAAGATTCAATCTTTGTGTTGTCCTTCTCATCTCTGAGCTCTTCAACAAGATATCCCTTATCTGTACCGCAGTCATCTTCAGAAATAATAACTTCCTGGGCAACATCGACCAGTCGTCTTGTCAGATAGCCAGAAGATGCTGTCTTCAGAGCAGTATCAGTCAGACCCTTACGTACACCATGCGTGGATATGAAGAATTCAGATACACTCATGCCTTCACGGAAGCAGGATGTGATCGGGACTTCGATAATGGAAGGCTGATATTCCTTTTTGGACTTGGCCTGAGTCGGACGCGCCATCAGACCACGCAGACCAGCAAGCTGAGTGAAATGGTTCTTGTTACCACGGGCACCGGATACAGCCATCATGTTGATCGGATTCATACGCTTGAATGAAGCCATCAGGTCATTACCGACACGTTCCTTGATACCAGGATGTTCTTTGTTATCACCATTCCAGAGATCGTTGAACTTAGCTTCCCATTCCTGATCGGTTAAGAGACCTCTGTCTCTTAAATTGTTCAGGATATCGGACTGCTTCTGTCCTTCAGCAACCAGCTGTGCCTTATGCGGCGCAACTGTAATATCACTTAAGGCAACGGTCATACCTGCAACAGTAGAATACAGATAGCCCATATCCTTCAGGTTATCGAGGATATCACTTGTACCATTGATGCCGTACTTATCGAATACAGCAGCGATCGTATTACCAAGGTCCTTCTTCTTGAATTCGCCATGAATCGGACGATTCACAATTTCCTTATGGATATCTGTTCCCATCGGAACAAAATCATCATCCGGTGTAACACGCAGATTATTTCCGCTTGCTTCATTGATGTAAGGGAAATCATCCGGGAATGCCTGGTTGAAGATGATCTTGCCGACAGAAGTCAGCAGATAGCAGCTGTTCTGGTAATCTGTAAAGCATGTCTTATGAAGAGTCTTTGCAGGCAGAGCAATACGTGTATGCAGATGAACAACACCTGTCTGGTAGGCAACCAGAACTTCATCCGGATTCATGAAGACATGGCCTTCGTTATCACCATATCTTCTCCATCTCAGAGATTCAGCTTCCTCACCGAGTTTCTCAAGTGTATCAGCTTTGTCATAGAACTCCTGAGCTGTTTCTTCCATGTTCAGATAGAAGTTTCCAAGTACAAGGTCCTGTCCAGGCGTAACAATCGGTTTGCCATCCTTAGGACCCAGGATATTATGAGAACCGAGCATCAGGATTTCCGTCTCAGCTCTTGCTTCTTCACTTAACGGAAGATGGACAGCCATCTGGTCACCATCGAAGTCGGCGTTGAAAGCCGGACATACCAGCGGATGGACACGGATTGCTCTTCCCTCAACCAGAATCGGGAAGAAGGACTGAATACCTAATCTATGCAGAGTAGGCGCACGGTTAAGGAATACAGGATGATCGGCAATTACCTTTTCAACCGTATCCCAGATACGAGGATCCTGACGTGCAATCAGCTTTTCAGCAGACTTTGTTGTCTGTGCAATATCATGTTCGTTAACCAGTTCATGAATAATGAACGGCTTGTAGAGCTGCAGTGCCATTTCCTTAGGCAGACCGCACTGATACATCTTCAGAGTAGGTCCGATGGCAATAACAGAACGGCCGGAGAAGTCAGTACGCTTACCTAACAGGTTCTGACGGAAACGGCCCTGCTTACCTTTCAGAGAGTGAGAAAGAGACTTCAGCTCACGGCCGCCGGCACCAGTAGCCCCCTTGAACTTACGGCCATTATCGATCAGAGAGTCTACTGCTTCCTGCAGCATTCTCTTTTCGTTCTGAACGATGATGGTAGGTGTAGCCATAGCCAGCAGCTTCTTCAAACGGTTGTTACGGATAATAACACGTCTGTAGAGATCGTTTAAATCACTGGTGGCGTAACGGCCGCCATCCAGCTGCAGCATAGGTCTCAGATCCGGCGGAATAACCGGCAGGACAGTCAGAACCATCCACTCCGGCTTCTGGTTGGAGTTAAGGAATGCCTCAACTGTATCCAGACGCTTGATCAGCTTCTTGGCCTTATCACTCTTGACCGTGCGCTTATTCTTGGCACTCTTCTCATTGATTTCCTTGAGCTGTGCCTGAATATCATCATATTCCTTCTGCAGGTCAACCTGCTCCAGCAGTGTCTTGACAGCACCTGCACCGGTTTCTGCCTTGAAGCTGCCAGGTGTGAACTTGGCATTTGCCTCACGCAGTTCACGCTCAGAAATAATCTGCTTGTATGTGAAGTCAGAATCACCCGGATCTGTTACAACCCAGGAAATGTAATAAACAACATTGGACAGCTGCTTGGGCGGAATGTCCAGCAGAACACTCATACGGCTCGGAATACCGTTGAGATACCAGGTATGTGTAACCGGAGCAGCCAGCTGAATATGACCCATACGCTGACGACGGACAATACTCTTTGTTACCTCAACACCGCATCTGTCGCAGATCTTGCCTTTGTAACGTACTTTCTTGTACTTCCCACAGGCACATTCCCAGTCCTTGGTAGGACCGAAGATTCTTTCACAGAACAGACCGTCTTTCTCAGGCTTCTGAGAACGATAGTTGATTGTTTCGTTATTGAGGACTTCACCATAAGACCATTCAAGGATCTTCTCAGGTGAAGCGAGGCCGATCTTAATCGCTTTGATTTTATTAATGTTCATTACTCGTCCTCCTCAGAGCTGTCTTCATCCCCGACACCAACAGCTGCCGGACCATCGACTTCCTGCAGTTCACCGCTGGAATCGACTTCATTGATGGCAAGACCGCTTGACTGTGCTTCAATGTCGCTCAGACTGGACAGGAACTGGGCATGTGTCTCACGGACATCACGCTCTGTCTGCTGATCAAGCTCTTCCTTTTCCAGCTGCTTGAGGTCTTTTTCATTGCCTTCTGTATCAACCATACGTACATCCAGTGCCAGAGCCATTAATTCATGAACAAGGACACGGAAGGATTCCGGAACGCCAGGTTCAGGCAGATCCTTACCATTCAGGATTGCACTGTATGTATTAGTGCGTCCGTCAATATCATCAGACTTGATGGTCAGGATTTCCTGCAGTGTATGCGCAGCACCGTAAGCTTCCAGAGCCCAGACTTCCATTTCGCCGAATCTCTGGCCGCCATTCTGTGCTTTACCGCCTAAAGGCTGCTGAGTAACCAGACTGTAAGGACCGGTAGCACGGGCATGCAGTTTATCATCAACCATGTGAGCCAGCTTGATCATATACATGACGCCGACTGCAATTCTTTCATCGAATGCTTCACCTGTCTGGCCGTCGTACAGAACATACTTTCCATCCGGAGAAACTTTGGCTTCAGCCATAATATCCTTCAGATCCTGGTTGGATACACCATCGAATACAGGTGTAGCAAACTTGACGTTCAGCGCACGGGCAGCCATACCAAGATGGAGCTCGAGTACCTGTCCGATATTCATACGGGAAGGAACACCGAACGGGTTCAGCATGATATCAATCGGTGTACCATCGGCCATGAAAGGCATATCCTCAACCGGATTGATCCGGGAAATAACACCCTTATTACCATGACGGCCGGCCATCTTATCACCTTCAGAAATCTTTCTCTTCTGAGCAACATAGACTTTGATGACTTCTTTTACACCAGCCGGCAAATCGTGATTCTGCTCTTTGGTAAAGCGTCTGATGGACTGGACAATACCAGCACCGCCGTGCGGAACCTTCAGAGAGTTATCTCTGACTTCCTTACTCTTTTCACCGAAGATAGCAAGCAGCAGCTTCTCCTGCGGAGAAACTTCGCTCTGTCCCTTAGGTGTAACTTTACCTACCAGAATGTCTCCTTCTTTTACTTCAGCACCAACCCGGACAACACCTCTTGCGTCCAGATTGATCTTGGCATTTTCACCGACATTCGGAATATCACGTGTAATCTTTTCATCACCGAGCTTTGTCTCACGCACTTCAATGCTGTACTCTTCAATATGTACTGAAGTATAGACATCATCGTACTGCATTCTTTCACTCATGATGATCGCATCTTCGTAGTTGTAGCCATGCCACGTCATGAAGGCTACCAGTACATTCTGACCCAGGGCAAGCTCGCCATTGTACATGGCAGGACCATCAGCCAGAATATCACCACGGTCAATCTTTTCACCATCCCAGACAATCGGTCTCTGGTTCAGGCATGTAGAAGAGTTGGAACGCTGGAACTTGACCAGGTTGTATACATCTTCCTTGCCGTTTTCTTCGGTTACAACTACCTTGCTGGCATCAACGAATGTGACAACACCTGGTGCAGTAGCAACACACGCAGCACCGGAGTCATGCGCAATGGCATGTTCCATACCAGTGCCTACATAAGCACTGTGCGGATTGAGCAGCGGTACAGCCTGACGCTGCATGTTGGCACCCATCAGAGCACGTGTACAGTCATCGTTTTCAAGGAAAGGAACACATGCTGTAGCGACAGATACAATCTGACGTGGAGAAACGTCGGCGTAATCAACGGTAGAAGCGTCAACCATGACTGTTTCACCTTTAACACGGGCTACGACTTTCTTGCCGGCAAGATGATCGCCTTTGATTTCGTTTGCCTGTGCAATGATATGGTCATATTCTTCATCGACCGCCATGTACTTGACATCATTTGTTACATGTCCATCAACTACCTTACGGTACGGTGTTTCAATAAAACCGTATTCATTGATCTTGGCATAGCTTGTCAGATAGGAAATCAGACCGATGTTCGGACCTTCAGGTGTCTCAATAGGACAGATACGTCCATAATGGGAGTTATGAATATCACGGACTTCGAATCCGGCTCTTTCACGTGTCAGACCGCCAGGACCCAGAGCGGAAATACGTCTCTTATTGGAGAGCATTGCCAGCGGGTTTTCCTGGTCCATGAACTGAGACAGCTGGGAAGAAGAGAAGAACTCTTTGATCGCTGCCTGCAGCGGACGGATATTGGTCAGAGACTTAGGATTGAGGTTATCATCTGTACTCATCTTGTCACGGATGCCTCTTTCACATCTGACTAAGCCCATTCTGAACTGATTCTGCAGCAGTTCACCTACCGTTCTGATACGACGGTTGGACAGCATATCGATATCATCCTGTGTGCCGACACCATCCAGCATAGTCAGTTCATAGTTATATAAGGCATACATATCAGGCATGGTGATAGTGTGCTTTTCATTCAGCGGATCAATACCGATCAGCTTTACCGGCTCACCATCTTCATCCTTGATATAGATTACCTGAACGGCGGCGCCGATGAGCCACATTGTGACATCGTCACCGTGCATAACCGCATTTGTAACGAACTTTCTGTCTTCAGCAGAAAGCTTGACTGCTTCATCACCATCATCGATCGGACGATAGCCGTCAACCAGCAATTCGCCGTCATCGTTATACAGATCAGTTCCATTGACTGTAACACGGCCCGGTACATACATACGGCTGCCAAGGTTGAGAACAGCAGATACATTATCGTTATTCAGCTTTACGCCCTTTGCATAAACACCGCTGTAAACCGTAACTGTGTCGAATTCCCGGGCAATTGCATCAACATCTTCCGGGGTCAGTACAGTGCCCTTGCGCAGAGAAGCTCTTTCATCGGACGCATCCAGATCAACAGCCAGCACACGGCCTGCCAGAGCATTCTTCCATGATGTCTTCATCTCGGCTGTTACCGGATGAGAGAAACGATGTGTGAAAGGCAGAGCAGTCATGCAGATGCCCTTGTTTATTTCATCACGCAGGCTGTTGCGGATATCTCTGTCAATAAGAACATCCTTCTTTAAAAGTACAGTGCCATCAGCACCGACCAGATCCTCACAGAGCATATGATGTTCCATACGATCGAGGATATTCAGCTTCTTTCTTACCTTGTAACGGCCTGCTTTTGTCAGATCATAGCGTCTGTAGTCAAAGAACTTCTGATCCATCAGAGTCAGAGCACCTTCAACTGTCGCTACTTCATCTGTACGCTGGTTCTGATATACGGCAATCAGAGCATCATTGCGAGTTGTAATACGGCTGTCCGCATCCTTTCCCCCGCTGTCCAGAGACAATGTATTGAGAACCTCTTCATACTTGCCGAATACGCCTGTATAAAGCAGCCTGTAGTCATTGAGGAAAGGGCTTTCTTCCTTATCATCAACAACATCATCATAAACTTCGAAGTCCATCGCCTTGAGGAACTTCTTCATATTGGCCGTATTGAAACCATCATCATCCTTTTCCTCATTCAGAGACATACCGATTGCCTTGAACAGAATCGAGCTGATGATCTTATGTTTACGGTCAATAGAAACATTCAGGAACTTCTGATTGGATCCCTTCTTGGTATCCGTCATGAACTCCAGCCATGTTCCACGGCTTGGAATCAGTTCACACGTATAGGTATCCCGCCCGGTCTTCTCATCCGATACAATATCGAAATAAGCACCCGGCGAACGAACGATCTGAGAGACAATAACACGTTCAGCACCGTTAATGATAAAGGTGCCTGTAGGAGTCATCATCGGGAAATCGCCGAAGAACACTTCATCACTGACATCTGAAGCTTCCCCGTCTTCATCCTTGACTGTCAGACACATCTTGGCTTTAAGTGAAGCACAGTAGCTCTTCTCCTGTGCCTTGCACTCTTCAATCGACTCAGCCGGATCATCAAAACTGTAATCCAGCAGCCGCAGCGTGATATTCCCGTTATAGCTTTTAATCGGATAGATATCGTTGAATACTTCACGGATACCTTCCTTCAGGAACCATTCAAAAGATGCAGTCTGCACCTCTGTCAGATCAGGCAGCGGCAGATTGCTGCTGACTTTGGAATAGTCCCGGCGGGATGCTTTCTTGCCGTACTGCACAACGTGATATGTTTCCTTATTTTCCATGTACGCCGTCCTTTCACACGCATCTCGTAACGCCAAAAAAGGCACAAAAAGCCCTTACCCTTTTTGGAATCTTGTACAATTTACTATATTATCATTGGCCCTTCAACAAGTCAATGAACCAAATTTGTCCGGTTGACACATTTCAATACCCAATAGCCCCGGTCTCTGTTGACGACTTCGCAATTGCCGAAAAGTCCGTTCAGTTCTTTCACAGCGCTTTCCGCACCCTGCTGTCGTCTGATCACAGCGAACAGTATACCATTATTGTACAGATGATCCCTGCTTTCTGCAAACAGCCGGTAGATCACTTTCTTGCCAGCCCGGATCGGCGGATTTGTCAGGATGACATCAAACTTCCTGTCATCAATCTCACTGAATCCATCTGACACCAGTGCCTGGACGGAAGTATGGTTCTGCTGTGCATTAAGGTCAGTCAGCTCTACCGCCCGCGGATTTGTATCCACACAGGTAACGCTGCCCTGCGGATTCAGTGAAGCAGCCACAATGCCGATTACACCGTACCCGCACCCAAGATCAAGCACAGAGCCATGTATTTCATTCACCGCTGTCTCAAGCAGTACCATTGAGCCATAATCCACACCTTCTTTGGAAAACACCCCATTATCCGTCGTAAAGACGTACTCATGGCCGAAAAACCGGAAAGAATGCTCCTTCCGGTTCTTCTCAAGACTGCGGTTGTCGGTAAAGTAATGTGTCATTTATCGCACCCTTCTTCTTGCGCGAAAAGCCGGTGCAGTGCACCGGCTTTCCGGATCGTTACAATTTGATTGAATTACTTGAATTCAACTGTACCACCAGCGTCGGTGATCTGAGTCTTGATCTTCTCAGCTTCTTCAGCCGGAACATCCTTCTTCAGTTCGGACGGTACGCCATCGACCAGCTTCTTGGCATCGACCAGACCTAAGCCTGTGATTTCCTTGACAGCCTTGATAACAGCAACCTTCTTGTCGCCGAAGCCTGTCAGCATGATTGTAACATTTGCCGGAGCAGCATCAGCAGCAGCTTCAGCCGGAGCAGCTGCAGCAGCTACAGGAGCAGCAGCTGTAACGCCGTACTTGTCTTCAATAGCCTTGACCAGTTCATTCAGTTCAAGGATAGTAGCTTCATCGAGATATGCAAGAATATCTTCCTGTGTTAACTTTGCCATAGGTATTATTTTCCTCCTTATCCATTAGGCAGCTGCTTCATCAGCAGACTTCTCTTCAGCAGGTTTTGCCTGCTCTGCATCCGCTCCATCAGCAGGTTTTGCATCGGCAACAGCCTTAACAACACGAGCAAATGAAGATACCGGAGCATTTAATACGGAAAGCAGCATAGACAGCATGCCTTCACGGTTCGGCAGTGCAGACAGTTCCTTGATTGTCGCTTCGTCGACAACTTTTCCTTCGACGATTCCGCCTTTGAGAACCAGAGCCTTGTGCTTCTTGGCAAACTTTGCCATCACACGGGCAGCTGCAGTCTCATCAGAACCAAATGCCAGAGAATTCGGACCAGTTAATACATTCTTCAGATCACCATAACCGACCTCATCAGCAGCCTTGGATGCCAGAGTGTTCTTGTAGACTTTCATCTCAACACCCTCAGCTCTCAGAGCTCTTCTGAGTTCAGTAACTTCGGCAACACTGAGTCCACGATACTCAGCGACCACGGTGGAAGAAGAATTCTTGAACTTGTCTTCGATTTCGCTGACAACGTTCTGCTTGGACTTCAATACGTCCTGATTCATCTCTTCACCTCCATATATTCCGTTATCGCCTTCACATAACAAATAAGTCCTCGCGGAATGCGAGGACTCAAAAAGTTTTCCTGTAACTTTTTTACCTCGGTAACATCATTAAGCTTCCGCCGTTACTGTCTGTGGTAAGTGATAACGTTCACTATATTAACATGAACCATTCTGATGTCAAGGAAGTTTTTTATCTATGCCAGTCTTTT
>ONOV01000088.1 GCA_900319505.1 uncultured Erysipelotrichaceae bacterium | reverse complement strand
ACGGTACAGCAAACATGTATCTAACCTGGTCAGATCGGGAACGAAGCAGCCATACGTGCCTCTGTTTGTGTGTACCGCTTTTTATTTTCTATGGAAAAAACACCGGAATATTTTATGGGCCTGGCCCTCAAAGAAGCACGGAAGGCAGAAGAGATCGATGAAGTACCGATCGGCTGTGTCATTGTAAAAGATGATCAGGTAATTGCCCGTGCCCATAACCTGAAGGAAAAGAAAATGCAGGCATATGCGCATGCAGAGATGCTGGCAATACAGAAAGCTTCAAAGAAGCTGAATAACTATTATCTGAATGACTGTGATCTGTATGTAACCCTGGAACCATGCATGATGTGTACCGGCGCGATTGAACTGGCCCGGATCAGAACGGTCTATTATGGTACACCGGATCCTAAAGGGGGATGTGTCGATACATTGATACAGGTAAGAACCATCAAGCATATCAATCATCATCTGAATGTTGTGTCCGGTGTCAGAAGAGAAGAATGTGCCGAGATTCTGACTTCCTTTTTCAGAAGAAAGAGAAAAGCCGGAAAAAAGCATTATAATCCCTCTGAACAGGTCTGAACGCCCGCAATCATGCGAGCGTTTTTGTTATAATTATGGTTACGAGAGGAAACTATTTTGAGTAAGTTAGCACTCTATCAGAAATACAGATCGACAACGTTTGATGAGGTTGTCGGACAGGAAGTGACCGTTCGTACCATCAAGAATGCGATCCGTGAAAATAAAGTAGGACATGCCTATCTGTTCTGCGGGCCAAGAGGTACCGGCAAGACAACAATGGCACGTCTATTGGCCAAAGCAGTCAACTGTGAACATCCCGAAAAGGCACCATGCGGTGAATGTGATAACTGCAAAATGGCTGCGGCAGGTACACATCCGGACATCATTGAAATCAATGCAGCAAATGAAACACATGTGGAAGATGTCCGTGATCTGATTGAACGGGCAAGACTGGCACCGATGGTAGGCAGACATAAAGTCTATATTATCGATGAGGTTCATCAGCTTTCCAGTGCTGCTGCTTCAGCACTATTGAAGACGCTGGAAGAGCCGCCGGAGAATGTTATTTTCATTCTGGCTACTACTGATCCGCAGAAACTGCTGCCGACCATTGTATCAAGATGCCAGCGGTTCAATTTTTTCAGGATCAGAACAGATCAGATTCAGAAACATCTGCTGGATATTGCCGAGAAAGAAAACATTCAGATGGATGAAGCAGCGGCACTGAAGATTGCTCTATTGGCAAATGGCGGCATGCGTGATGCATTAAGCATTATGGATCAGTGTGCTTCTTTCTGTTCTGATGTGATCAGAGAAGAAGATATCGACAGAATCTATGGTCTGACTTCACGTGAAGAGAAGATTGATTTACTGCATGATATCTTTGATCAGAATGTTAAAAGCATTCTGGAGCGGACCCAGGCGTATGAACATCAGGGCATTGATTTTCAGAGAATGATTGATGATCTGGTTGATATGTTAAAGGATGCGGTTGTCTATACGTATGCCAGCGACAGCAGTTTACTGAAAGTTCTGACACCGGAGGAAGCGGCTCTGTTTGCCAATCAGGAAACAGCCGGTTCTCTGATGCATATGATCAATGTACTGCTGGAAGGAAAGGGCAGATTCAAGTTTGCCCAGAGTCAGGCTTCTGCGTTTGAAGTGACTGTTCTGGACGCAATTGTTTCACGTGAAACAATTGTACAGGCTTCGACACAGGAACAGGTTCAGAAAGAACCGCCTGTCATCGGTACACTAGCCATGCCTTCTGCTGCGCCGCAGGCATCTCCAGTACAATCTGTACAGAACACACCGGCACCGCCGGAAGCTAAACCGGCAGATAATGCCCAGAAAGTAATTACGATCAGTGAAGATGATCTGCTTGGCATGATGCAGATTGCTGATAAACAGAATAAGGCAGAAGACCAGCAGAAGTTTGCCGGACTTTCAACTATCCTTGGCATCTCTGCTGCCAAATACAAGAACATGCTGAAGCAGGCATCGATTGTATTATCCGGACCACAGATCGTTGTGTTTGCTGTGCCGGATCAGGTCACTGCTGACCGCATCAACAGTGAAAGTGAAAACAGAGATCTGTATGAGTTTCTGAAGAAAGAACTCGGCATTGATAAACGTCCCTATGCAGTGACAAATGTATTCTTCAAAAACGGTGTGCAGTCTTATGTTACCCATGCAAAGCAGGGAACCCTGCCGGAGAAATTCAAGGCAGCAGCCTATACGGAAAAGAAAGAAGAAACAACCGAAGAGAAGGTTCTGAAGCTCTTCGGTGAAGAAAACGTAGACATTATATAAGGAGAGAAAAATATGGATCTGAATCAGCTGATGGCTCAGGCCCAGGCAATGCAGAGCAGACTGACGCAGCTTGAAGATGAGCTCAAGGCCAGAGAATACACCGGAACCCAGGGCGGTGAAGACGGCGTTATAGTTACTGTGAATGGTGATTTTGAAGTACAGTCGGTGACAATTTCCGATGCCTTAATGAAAGAAGATAAGGAAATGCTGCAGGACATGGTGCTGATTGCTGTGAACAATGCGATCGAGGCAGCCAAGAAGGACAGAGAAGAAAAACTTGGCAGTGCTGCCGGCGGTCTGAATATTCCGGGTTTATAAGAGAATGTATCCTAAGAGTTTAAGAAATCTGATTGATAACTTCCGCCGGCTGCCCGGTGTCGGTGAAAAGACAGCTGAGCGATATGCTCTGTCCGCAGCTGACATGGATCCGGCCGAAATAGAGAATTTTGCTGCAAGTCTATTGGATGTGAAAGATCATCTCAGACACTGTGAGATCTGCGGCAATCTCAGTGATGAAGACGAATGTGATATCTGCAAGGATGAATCACGTGATCATCAGACCATCTTTGTTGTAGAAAGTTCACGTGACATCATCGCCATGGAAAAGACTGGCGATTATCACGGTGTCTATCATGTACTGAATGGGTTGATCTCAACTTCCAAAGGCGTTCTGCCAGAGGATCTAAATATAGATCAGCTTGTCAGAAGAGCAGATGGCAGTAAGGAAATTATTCTTGCGACCAGTGCAACCCGTGATGGTGAGATCACAGCCATGTATCTGGAAAAGCTTCTGCATCAGAAGTATCCTGATTTACTGATTACCCGCATTGCCCATGGTCTGCCGGCCGGGGGCATGCTGGATTATGCGGATGAAATGACTCTGTCACATGCTTTAAGTGACCGTAAAAGCATGGAATAAAAACACAGGAGGAAAAAGCCATGAATGAAGATCTTCGTATTGCCCAGGAGGCTGACCTGGAAGACATTTACACGATTGCTGAAAAAGCAGGCATCGATCGGAAGTATGTAGAACCTTATGGCAATGACAAGGCCAAGATTGATTCTTCGATCTTCAATGCATTGAAAGATAAGAAGGATGGAAAGCTGATTCTTGTCACTGCCATCACACCAACAAAAGCCGGTGAAGGCAAGAGTACAACAACCATTGGCTTAGCAGATGGACTCAGAAAGATCGGAAAGAAATCCATGGCGGCATTAAGAGAGCCCTCACTTGGTCCGGTGTTCGGTCTTAAGGGCGGTGCGGCCGGCGGCGGTTATGCCCAGGTTGTACCGATGGAATCCATCAACCTCCATTTCACCGGTGACATGCATGCAATCACCACGGCAGACAATCTGATCGCAGCCATGCTGGATAACTCCATCTACCAGGGCAATCCGCTGAACATTGATCCGGAAAAGGTCGTCTGGAAGAGATGTATGGATATGAATGACAGAACACTGCGTTCTATTACCATTGCCCAGGATAAGAAGACAAACGGGGTTGAGCGGAAAGATCATTTCGTCATTACCGTTGCTTGTGAAGTGATGGCTATTCTGTGTCTGTCAAAGGATCTGAAGGACTTTGAAAACCGCATTGCCAGATGCATTGTTGCCTATACATATGACGGCCAGCCGGTCACGGTCAAAGATATTCATGCGGCCGGAGCAGCAGCTGTTGTCATGAAGGATGCGCTGAAGCCGAATCTTGTACAGACACTGGAACATACACCAGTACTTGTACATGGCGGTCCGTTTGCCAATATCGCCCATGGCTGCAATTCTCTGATTGCCACAAAGCTTGCACTGAAGCTGGCTGACTATACGGTAACAGAGGCAGGCTTCGGTGCAGATCTTGGTGCAGAGAAGTTTCTGGACATCAAGTGCAGAGTCGGTGATCTGCATCCCAATGCCGTTGTCATTGTCGCTACTGTCCGTGCCCTGAAGATGCATGGCGGTGTTGATGTCGATCAGCTGACAGAAGAAAATGCCGATGCCATGCTTGCAGGTGCAGAAAATCTGCAGAAGCACATCGAAACCATTAAGGCATTCGGCCTGCCTTACATTGTTGCCATCAACAAGTTTGCCAAAGATACGCCGGCAGAAGTGGAAGCACTGCTGAACTGGTGCCGTGAAAACGGACATCCGGCTGCACTGGCCGATGGCTGGGCAAGAGGCGGTGATGGCATGACAGAACTGGCTGAGAAGGTTGCAGATCTCTGTGAGCAGCCTGATACATATAAGCCTCTGTATGATGTGAACTGTTCCATTGAAGAGAAGATCCATACGATTGCGACAGTTGTCTATGGCGCAAAGGACGTTGAATATTCCGATGAAGCCAGAGTCAAAATCGAAACCTACAAGAAGTTCGGCTGGGACAAGGTGCCGGTCTGCGTTGCCAAGACACAGAACTCCCTGAGTGATGATGCCAGGCTGAAAGGCAGACCCCGTGACTTCACAATTCATGTCAAAGATATTTCTATTTCCGCAGGTGCGGGATTCATTGTTGTCTATACCGGCAATATTCTGACCATGCCTGGTCTGCCGAAAGTACCGGCAGCCGATCACATGGGCATTGATGATGACGGTAAGATTTACGGTCTGTTCTGATTAGAAAGAAGGAAGAATGAGCTCCATCGCGTATGTAACAGATGAAAAGATGCTGGAATACCATCGTCTGTGCTGCAGCAGAACGATTCTTTTCTGGCGTCTGAGTACAAAGAACAAGTTCACCGATTTTCACAGCGGTGATCTCCTGTTCTTCTTTGCGCGCGGAGCTGTCAATAAGAGAAAGAAGGGTTTTATCGGCTATGGGCATTATGTAGCGACAAGACGTCTTTCGCTCAACCAGATGTGGAACCTGTACGGGACAAAGACCGGGTATGACTCCCGGGAGCTTTTAGCTGAAGCGATCGGACATGCGGCCAAGGGTGAAATACCAAGAACAATGCAGTGTCTGATTCTCAAGGACATCGTATTCTTTGTGGCTCCGGTCTATCCTAAAGATGTCGGTATTGAAATACCGGCGCATCTTGAATCCTACTGCTATATAGATAAGGATGATCCAAGAGTAACAGCCAGAATTCTGCGCCGGGCCAGCCGGCTTGGCATTGATCTTTGGACAAAGGATGAAGACAGTGTACCGGAAACGATCTTCCATCAGGATGAAATCCGCCACTTCATGGCCAATGCGTCTGTAGAGATGGGAAAAGCGGAACTGTCACAGAAAGAAAGAGCGGCTGCCCATCGTCTGACGAAAGAAAAGCTGAAAGAAGAAGGCTGGGAAAGAGTCAGAGGATCGGATACAGACTGTCTGAAGCTGGAAAAAGATCATATTGAGATGGCACTGCCGTTTGTGTGCGGCGTCAATGACCGTACGGTCAGACTGCAGGAAGTACTTGGCAGGATGACGCTTTATAGCTTAAAGTTATCCCTGGAAAATCTGAAAGATCGGATTGTCTTTTCCCTGCTGGAAGAAACAGAGGATCCCGAGGCGGAAGCTCTGGTGAAGGAATGGAATGAAAGATTTTGAAATTATCGTAATCGGCGGCGGCCATGCCGGTATTGAAGCGGCGCTGGCAGCAGCCAGACTTAAACATAAAACACTGTTACTGACATTAAGTATTGAGAATATCGGCAAGATGCCGTGCAATCCTTCGGTCGGGGGACCGGCCAAAGGTATTGTGGTCAGAGAGATTGATGCCCTGGGCGGACAGATGCCGATCACGGCAGACCGTACTGCCCTGCAGTTCAAGATGCTCAACACAGCCAAGGGTCCCGGTGTCCGTGCCTTGCGGGTACAGTCGGATAAGCTGGCTTATAAGCAGTACATGCAGGATGTCTGTCTGCGTGAAGTGAATCTGACGGTAAAAGCAGGCATGGCGGTACGCATCAATGTTGAGAACAGTACGGTTACAGGGGTGACGCTGAAGGATGGTTCAGTGATCACCTGTGATGCAGTTGTTCTGACAACTGGTACTTACATGGCAGGCCTGAACATGATTTCATCCGAAGTCACTCCGGGCGGACCGGACAACGAACAGACGACCAATGAACTGTCTCAGTCACTGCGTGACAATGGCCTGCGTACATTCCGTCTGAAGACCGGAACACCGCCAAGAGTGCTGACAAAATCCATTGATTTTTCCAAGACCCAGTATGAGCCAGGCACCGATGCGTTTGTCTGCTTTTCCAATACGACAAAGCAGATCCGTCCTTTCAAAGATCAGGTGCCGTGCCATCTGACTTATACAACCCCGGAAACACATGAACTGATTCTGAGCAACCTGAATAAATCCTCCATGTATTCCGGTGTCGTCAAAGGGGTAGGACCGCGCTACTGTCCTTCCATTGAAGACAAGCTTGTCCGCTTCAAGGACAAGCCGCGTCATCTGCTGTTTCTTGAACCGGAGTCACTCGCTCTGGATACGACATATGTACAGGGATTCAGTACTTCTTTACCAAGAGACATTCAGGAAAAGATGGTACACAGTCTGCCTGGCTTCAGGAATGCGGTCATCAAGAAATATGCCTATGCCATTGAATACGATGCCATCGACCCCATCCAGATGCGGCCGAGTCTTGAAAACAAGATCATCAGAAATCTGTTTACCGCCGGACAGGTCAACGGCACTTCCGGCTATGAGGAAGCGGCAGGCCAGGGTATCATGGCCGGCATCAACGCTTCTCTGAAACTGGAAGGAAGAGAACCGCTTGTATTGGGCAGGGATGAAGCCTATATCGGTGTACTGATTGATGATCTGACGACCAAAGGCACCAGAGAACCGTATCGTCTATTGACCAGCCGGGCTGAATTCAGACTGCTGTTAAGACATGACAATGCGGATCAGAGACTGCTTGAGAAGGGGTATCAGGTCGGCCTTGTATCAGAAGAGAGACATGATGCTTATCTGAAGAAAATGAATGATCTCAAAGAACTGAAGGAACAGCTTGGTGAGGATCATATCGGTCCTTCGGATACAGAAGCGGCCGCATATCTTGAATCACTCGGCTATACGATGGAACACAGGATCAATACGGCCGAACTGGCAAGACGTCCCAAAGTGGATCTGAATACACTGCTTGAAAAAGCAGGCCGTGACTATGACCATGATCTTGTGTATCAGGCCGGCATTGAATTGAAATACGAAGGCTATATCAATAAGGCAAAGCGGGAAGCAGCCAAACTGCAGGCTATGGAAAAGGTAAAGCTGGATGATGTTGATTATGAAGATGTCGAGAATCTTTCTATTGAAGGCAGACAGAAGCTTGAGAAATACAGACCGGCAACCATGGGACAGGCATCCCGTATTTCCGGTGTCAATCCGGCTGATCTGGCTGTTCTTTCCATCTATCTGAAACAGAAGGAGATGAATCACTGATATGGATTATAAAGACGTTGTTTCCAATGTACAGATCTACGGACTGGAAGAATCGGTCAAAGGGTCCAAATATCCGATGGCAGTAGATCTGGATAAAGTGACTTCTGAAGTCACCGATACAACCAGAAGACTGGCCAATGCAAAAACAGGCAGCGGCCATGACAACTTCATGAACGGTATCATTGTGCAGTTTGATCTGACCTTTACAAATAAGGCCTGGGTGGAAGCGGAACGCTATCACTTCCTGGACTTTGTCTCTTCCCAGTCCACCATGCACAGAATCACCAGGTTTGATCTGGATGAAGTGTATATCAGTTATGTGGATCCCAGGATTGTAGAGATCATGAAGGAAAAGGTCAGGGAGTACAATGACCTGCAGGCGGATATCAAGCGTCTGAAGGCAGAAGGCAAGGATACGACGACCCTGAACGATGTGGCCAAGGACAAGTATCTGCAGATCCTGTATTCCAATCCGGCCGGCTTCCGTCTGACTGCCCGCATGACAACCAACTACAGACAGCTCAAGACGATCTACTTTCAGAGAAGAGATCACCGGCTGCCGGAATGGCGTGCTTTCTGCAAGTGGATTGAAACACTGCCATACAGCGAATTCATCATCGGCAGTGAGCAGTAATACAGTTCTGTAAAGCATAGATAAACAGGAGAAGACTGCGGTCTTCTCTTCTTATTTTGTGGGAGAAAAAGTTTTCCACATTTTGTTAGAAAAAGCGTAAATTTCACCAAAAATTGTGGATAAATATTTTTTCAACAATTCATTGTTTTTTATCCATGTTAATGGTGTTAGAATGAAACAGCCGAAAGGGAGAGAAATGACCATTGAAGAACTCGCCGCATGCTGTAAAGACATGGGTGTGAATATAGATGAAAAACAGAAAGAACAGCTGGTGAAATATGCATCTCTGCTTCATGAATGGAATCAGAAGATGAATCTGACCGCTGTGGATGAACCAGAGGAAGTGTACAGAAGACATTTCTACGACTGTCTGATCCCGCTGTCAGACTGGTATTTCTCGGGAAATATCATGGATGTGGGTTCAGGTGCCGGTTTTCCCGGCATGGTATGGAAAATTGCAAGACCTGATCTGCATATCACCCTGCTGGAACCGACCGGGAAAAGATGTAATTTTCTTCATGCTGTTCAGGATGAAATCGGCACGGATGCTGAGATCATCAATGCCCGGGCCGAAGATTTTATCAGTGAAAGAAGAGGCTATTATGATGCGGTAACAGCCAGAGCTGTTGCCGGCCTGCCGGTGCTCAGTGAACTCTGCGTGCCGTATCTGAAAAAGGACGGAATCTTTCTTGCCATGAAAGGGGCAAAAGGCCTGCAGGAAAAAGAAGAAGCGTCACATGCCATGAAAGTGCTTGGCTGTGAAGAAAAAGATGTGAAAATACATCAGACAGAAGAGGGAGAACAGATCAATCTATTCTATATAAAGGTTAGAGAAACACCGGCAAAGTATCCCCGCAGCTACGGGCAGATCAAGAAAAAGCCGCTGTGAGGGGAGAAGCCTATGCGAAAAAGTATCCTGGATATATTTGAAAAGCAGCCATCCAGCAAAGCCATTGCGGAAATTGATATCAGTCAGATCGAGCCGAGCCGCTATCAGCCAAGACTCAAATTTGATGAAGAAGAGCTGAACAGCCTGGCTGCTTCCATCCGTTCCCAGGGGCTGATCCAGCCGATTACTGTCAGACAGATCGGGGAAGGAAAGTATGAGATTATTGCCGGGGAAAGAAGATACAGAGCCTGCAGGATTGCCGGCTTTACCAAAGTACCGTGCTATATTCTGACACCGACCGAAGACCAGGCCGCCCAGATGGCTCTTGTGGAAAATATACAGCGTAAAGATCTGAGTGCAGTAGAAGAAGCCAAGGGCTATGTACAGATCATGCGTCAGACCGGCATGACCCAGAAAGAACTGGCGGATAAGATCGGCAAGTCGCAGTCAACGATTGCCAATAAGATCAGACTGCTGAATCTGCCGGAAGAAATCCAGGAAGGCGTTGTGGAAGAAAAGATTACGGAACGTCATGCCCGTGCTTTACTGACCGTAGAACCGAAGAAAATCAAGACTGTGTACCATCGTATTCTCAAGCAGAATATGACCGTACAGCAGACGGAACAGTATATTGAAAAGATGAATATGCCGGCCAAGGTACATAAGCGGCAGAAGACAAAGGGCTTCTCCCGCAATGCTGTTATTGCCGTCAATTCAGTAAATAAATGTGTGGAAATGATCCGTAAGACCGGGATTGATGCCCGGCTGGATCAGAAGGAAACGGATGATGAGATTCTGATGACCGTCCGTTTCCCGAAGTGATTTAGAGGACTTTATATATGGGAAAGATTATAGCAATAGCCAATCAGAAAGGCGGTGTAGGCAAGACAACGACAAGTATCAACCTGTCCGCCGGACTGGCTTATTTCAAGAAAAAAGTCCTGCTGGTTGACTTTGATCCACAGGGCAATGCCTCAAGAGGCATCGGTGCCTATAAAACAGGTTTTGATGCCAATGTATATGATGTACTGTGCGGCGACGCGATGATAGAAGAAGCGATTGTCAGACTGAAGATGCCGCCGCTGGACGTTCTGCCCAGTACCATCGATCTGGCCGGTGCCGATGCGGAAATGGCTGCCTATGAAAACGGCAAGGAAAGACTGCTCAAGGCGAAACTGGAACCGATCAAAGATAAATATGACTATATCATCATTGACTGTCCCCCGGCCCTCGGTCTGCTGAACACCAATGCTTTAACAGTGGCTGACAGTGTGATGATTCCGGTACAGTGCGAATACTTTGCCCTGGAAGGTCTGACCCAATTGCTCAGCACCATCAGACTGGTACAGAAGCTGTGGAATCCGCATCTGTCCATTGAAGGCGTACTGCTGACCATGTTTGATGTCAGAACGCGTCTGTCGGTTGAAATTCAGCAGGAAATCCGCAAGTACTTCAAGGAGAAAGTATATCGTACGGTCATTCCCCGCAATGTCAGATTATCCGAAGCACCTTCCCGGGAAGAGTCGATCTTTGAATATGATACAAGCTCTCCGGGTGCCAAGGCATATGTACAGCTGGTGAAGGAAGTATTGATTCAGAATCAGAAGAACGGAGGCAGATAATGGCAGAGAAAAGAAAACTTGGACGCGGTCTGGATTCCATCTTCGGCGGCAATGTCGAGGAAGTACTGGATCAGATCGAAGAAAATGCCAAGGAAATGCCGGGGCGGAAGGAGATACAGATACCCGTGGATGAGATCCGTCCCAATCCCTATCAGCCAAGAAAAGAGTTCGATCAGAAAGGTCTGGAAGAACTGTCTGCGTCAATCAGGGAACACGGCATCTTCACACCGCTTTTAGTCAGAAAATCCATCAAAGGCTATGATCTGATCACCGGTGAAAGAAGACTCAGAGCTGCCAGAATGGCAGGTCTTGATACCGTGCCGGCCATTCAGGTTGATTTCAAAGATGATGAAATGATGGAAATCGCGCTGCTTGAAAATGTACAGCGTGAAGACCTCAATCCGATTGAAGAAGCCATGGCTTATGATGCGCTGGTACAGAAGCTTGGCTATACTCAGGAAAAGCTGGCAGAACGGGTCGGCAAGTCCCGGGAATACTGTGCCAATATGATGCGTCTTCTCAAACTGCCGTCAGGTGTCAGAGCGCTTGTGACAGATAAGAAGCTGACAGCCGGACATGTCAGACCGCTGCTTGCCTTGAAGGATGAAGAGCAGATGGAAGAAGCTGCTGAGGAAATTCTTGCCCGGCATATGTCGGTCCGGGAAACCGAGAAGTATGTCAAAGGCATTGTAAATGGTGAAAATCCGGTACATAAGCCGAAGAAGAAAGCAGAGAAAGATCCTTTCTACAGTGACCTGGAAAACAGGATGTCTGAGAAGTACGGGACACAGGTAGAAGTATCGAAGAAGGAAATCAGGATTCACTATTCTGATACAGAGGATCTCAACCGTATTCTCGATATGCTTGGATGTATTGAAGAATCCAGTCAGGAGTGATGGAAACATCATTCCTTTTT
>ONOV01000043.1 GCA_900319505.1 uncultured Erysipelotrichaceae bacterium | reverse complement strand
GTCTGACCATGTCTTGTTACCCAGATCTTCATACGGCTATTACTTTAACACAAAAGGTTCTCATCATTCCGTCAGGATGAATACAAACATCACAGCAGTCACATTATTGAAGCATCTTCCCAGACGCAGCTTTCCAAACTGGTGAACAACTATAAAACGGTTACTTCCCGACTGCTGAGGAAAGAGTTTTCTTCTGCATTGGAAAAGTATTACTGGAAAGGCCTTTTCTGGTCTGACAGCTGCTTCCTGAGCACCGTATCTGAAACCACAGAAGAGGCGGTCAGAATCTATATCCAGGAACAAGGGAAACGCGGTAACGAAGGCTATCGCCGCTCTGCGGGCAGAAGGAAGGCGGCTGCCCTGCCTAAACAGCTTGTGCTGCTATGGACGGGGTTAGCCGCCAATAAATCAAATACATTATGTATTGGATGAACTCTATCTGTCTGAGCGCGTAAACAGCAGAACAATCATCACGGCCGCGGCATCAGATTCCATATGCTTTCCGACTTCATGCGTATAGATGTTCAGAACCTCTTTGCCGTCCTCCATCCTTACGGAACTCCAGTGTCCTGTTTCAATGCACTGCTTCACAGCATCCGCCATCTTCTCATCCGGATGATAGGAAGCACCCCTGGCTGTACCGATGGCATCATAGTCCACCGGGATATGCAGAAATTCATCTGCAGCCTTCTGATAGCTTTCATTGGCCCGCATCAGAACCAGATCTTCACTTTCCGGATGCCATTCGGCAATACTGCATGGCAAGGCATCCATCATATCCGATACCAGAGGATCCTGTTCAAAGGCAAAGGGACTGGAAAGATCCACCCGGCTGACCTTTTCAAGATAGGATGAATGATCCGCATTCTCAATGGAAAGACCGCTGTTGAATTCATCCTCCAGCGGTTCAGGCTTGCAGTAATAATAGCCCTGGATACGCCCGCATCCCACATTGCGCAGAAATCTTCTCTGTTCTGCTGTTTCTACCCCTTCTGCCAGAGTATCAATGCCAAGCCGGTTTGCCATGGATATCACTGAGCCTGTAATCATCTCATTCTTGCGGCCGAAGTTGTGCATGAAACGCATATCCAGCTTGATCAGATCAAAATGAGAATCCTGCAGCATATTCAGACTGGAATAGCCGGAGCCGAAATCATCCATCCATACCTGGAACCCTGCTTCATGAAAGCGTTCTATTTCCTTCTGCAGCTTTGCAGGATCAGCTGAATAGGCGCTTTCCGTGATTTCAATAATCAGAAGATGATGGTCATAACCATACCTGTCTATCTTATCGCTGATCAGCTTTACCATGTCTCTGCCGTCAAAGTCATTGCGGGAAAGATTGATGGATACCGGCAGCAGCTTCCAGCCTGCCTCTTCCTTGCGTCTGAAGTCCTGCAGGACAAGATCACACATATACAGATCCACCGCATACAGCAGCCGATGCTTTTCCAGTACCGGAATGAACTTATTGGGTGCCAGTAATCCATAGGTCGGATCATCCCATCTTGCCAATGCTTCTTCTGAGCACAGCTGATCCGTCATCGCCCGGATGACCGGCTGATAGTAGACTTTGATCCAGTGATTGCGCAAGGCCTGATCCAGATGGGAAAGAACATACTCCTCATTGGCATTATCCTCTTCCAGCTGTCTGTCATACTCCCGCCATTTTCCATCGACAGGACGAATGCTGTGGCAGGCAATACGGGCTCTGTCACACGCTGTCTGTACACTGATCTTACGGCTGATCCGGCAGATGCCGGCCCGCAGTCCCAGCTGGATGGACTCTTCACTGTCCTCATGCGCATCGCTCATACTTCTGCCGTAATTCTGCCTGAGGTATCGATTCAATGCATCATAGACACTGTCTGAGAAATCATCCTTCTCATCATAATCAAGCAGCACGACAAAGTGATCCTCTCCGAATCGGCCATACAGTCTTTTCTGACCGCACTCCTCGCTCAGAATACGGGCAAACTGCTTCAGCAGTTCATCCCCGGCCTCAAAACCGAATTCCTGGTTGAAGCCGCGCATTCCGTTAATGTCATAATAGACAATGCATGTCTTATCCTGCAGACGGTTGCTTTCAATGGTATTTCTTGCCTGGTTGATAAAATATTTACGGTTGTATAAGCCGGTCATCTCATCCAGCTTATCCACGCTCAGCAGTTTCTGATAGCTGCGTACTGCATTGAGACGGGAAGTCAGAACAACCGTTACTGCCATGAAGGTACAGAGCCAGGCAGTCAGAAGATGCACTTCATCAAAAACAGCAACCGCCGGCGGCTTGCATGCATAATCCATGATACCGAAGGCAGCGCTCCAGGCAGTCAGAAAGGTCAGTACCCGCCATGGCCGATCCAGTATGACCAGCGTCATGCAGGAAAGATAGACAAAGAAATAAAGCGCCGTATGTGTACGGTCCAGAATAGTTCCTGACAGCAGAGCAAACAGAAGCACCGGTATGGAAAAAAGATAGATATACAGCACAGCATGCCTGGCTACTCCTTTATAGCGATACATCGCAACAGCCGCAGCCAGAAAATACGCCTCCAGCAGAAGATTGAAAATGAAGGCTGTCCGGGCTTCCACCATATACTGACCTAACGCACTTAATAGCGAGATCGGCACGCTGATCAGCGCCAGTCTTTTCATACTGTAATAGTTTTGCCGATTGATTTCCTGGTCAGCTGAACTGATATCATCTGCCAGAAGCCATTTTTTCAGTCTGTTAAAAGCCATCATTCCCCACTCTGATTCTGAACATTACAGAAACTCTGTAAAACAGAACTTATCTGCATAACTATAACAGGAACTATCTTCTGAAACAACACAATGTATTCCCAACATTACTCAATTTTCATACATGTTTAATCACCTGTATATTTTTACTCTTTCTTTCACGCTGACTCTGCAGAATGAAAAACAGGCTCACTGCCTGTTTCAAAGCTTCAGTTCAGCTTCAGATCGCCTTCTTTGATCCAGCCGATCTTACGGAAGATATGTCCGAAGATCAGGGTCAGAACAGCCGGCAGGATGAAGCTGATCATAATCAGTCCGAACCAGTCGAACCCTGTAATCGCTGTCTTTGTCCCGGCAGCAATGTCATTGACCCACCCGGTAAAGACGCCAATCTGTCCAACCAGACCGCAGGTGCCCATACCGCTGGAAACAGCTGCTCCATCCATGCGCAGATGGAACACACAGGTCGCTAACGGTCCGGTAATTGCACTGGTCAGAATCGGAGCGATCCATATCTTCGGATTTCTGACAATGTTGCCCATCTGCAGCATGGATGTACCGATGCCCTGGGAGACAAGACCGCCCCATCGATTTTCCTTGAAAGACATGACGGCAAAGCCGACCATCTGCGCACAGCATCCCGCTACTGCCGCTCCTCCGGCTAAGCCGACTAAGCCTAATGCCGCACAGATCGCTGCGGAAGAAATCGGCAGAGTCAGAGCAATACCGACCACAACAGATACAACAATGCCCATCAGGAACGGCTGCAGTTCCGTTGCCCACATGATGATGTTTCCAAGTGAACTGGCAAGTCTGCCAAGCCATGGTGCAAGTACTGCCGACAGCCATACACCAATCAGAATTGTAACAAGCGGTGTCGCCAGAATATCCACTTTTGTTTCTTTAGAGACAGCCTTTCCGAACTCAGCAGCAATAATGGCAATAAACAGTACCGCCAGCGGTCCTCCTGCACCGCCCAATGTATTGGCCGCATAACCTACAGTTACAAGTGAAAACAGAACAAGCGGCGGTGCCTGCAGGGCATAGCCGATGGCCGCTGCCATGGCCGGACCGCTCATCGCGGACGCATACTTGCCGACTTCAGCCAGCCAGCTGATTCTGCTCAATGTTCCCAGTGTATTGAGAATCGTACCGATCAGCAGTGAGGCAAATAATCCCTGGGCCATTGCCCCGAGTGCATCAATCAGATATCGTTTGACGGAAATGACGATGTTCTTGCGCTTCAGAAAAGCACTGAATCCTTTTTTCATTCTTTCTTATCCCCTTCTGACATCAGAGATGTCGCAGTTATTATGCCATAATAGAAGTCAATATGACTATCATTTTAGTCATTATGACTATATTAAAGAAAATATGAAAAAAAGAACTGTGAATTTTCATCACAGTTCTTCATGAAGTCAGAATTTACTTCTTAACAACAAGATCGGCAGCTGTTCCGCCTGTCTTGAAGTCATCATATGCCTTGTTGTAATCGTCAGATGTTACAACACCTTCCTGCAGTTCAAGTCCCTTGTACTTGTATTCTGTTAAACCAGTCTTGGAGTAGACACGGCTGAACGGAACAACATGAGTAACATTGACTGTTCTGGACTGCATCTGGCCAGGGATAAAGAATGCCTTGTCGATCATCTCAGCATCAGCCTTGGCAAATGCGGCATAACGGGCATCCAGGTCATCATAGATGGCATCAGCAGCCTCATACAGAGACTGGTATTCATCCATACCGATCTGCTTCTTGATGTCATCATCAGTGCCATAGCTGTCATCGTTGGAGTTTGTAAGACCGCAGGCTGTCATGTTATAACCCGTTACAGGGCTGTAGATATCAACGAATGTCTTCGGATCCGGATAGTCAGGAGACCAGCCGGTGAATGTGGAGATATCGTAATCTGCCGCAGCAGGATCTGTGTTGTAGTAAGCAATGTTCTTGATGGTATCATCATCGCACATAATGAGTTCAACGATGATATTGCCGTCTGTGTTGTCTTCAACAGACTTCTTCAGGGACTGTGCCTGATCTGTCAGTCTCTTACTGGACTGCTGAACGAGCATATCAAGATGAACCGGGAATGTAATGCCGTCCTTCTTGGCCGCATCGAGGTAGCCCTGTACTGTGGAAGGATCCCAAGGATTCTGGCCATCAGACAGATCTACTGTTTCACCTGTACGATCAGAATAAGCCTTTTCAACCAGATCACCATAAGTTGTGCCATCAGATGTACGGACGATTTCAGGATCATCGTTGATGTTTCTGAGCATTGCCTTGGCAAGATCTGAAGGTGCCGCTACTGAAAGGTAAGCCTGTCTGTCCCATGCCGCTCTCAGAGCCTTACGGAAGTTTTCATCGAGGATTGCCTTATGTGTGTTCTCACGCAGAGATTCATCAGAAGCATAGTTTGTCTGATCGAAGGACTGACGGTTGAAATTGAATACGATACCGAAGCAGCTGTTGTTCGGCAGAGACTGGTATGTATAGCCGTCATACTTCTTCATGTATTCATCGAAGTTCTCCCAGGAAGCGTTGATCGGAGCAGCATCATAAACACCCTGTTCGAAATTTCTGATCTGAGAATACGGGTCGGAACCATCATCATAGATTCTTGTAACAGAATCGACCTTGATATTGTCAGCATCCCAGTAAGCATCATTCTTCTTCAGAACGATGGAGGACTTGGCATCATATGTATCCAGGATGAATCCGCCGTTATAGAGGATGGAATCAGCTTCTGTTGTACCGAAGGAGCAGGAGCCTGTATCAGGAGAACCTAATGCACAGCCATCGCCCATAGTCTCCAGGAATTCCTGGTTGATCGGATACAGAACAGCATATGTTGTCATAGCCGGGAAGTAAGGAGTAGGCTTCTCGAGTGTGTACTCAACTGTGTAGTCATCAACTGCCTTGACGCCTACCTTATCCCATTCCTCATCAGTCCACTTGGCATTTGTGCGGTAATCGGAATAGCCCTTGATGACACCATCAAGCAGCCATGCTGTACCGGAATCGAATTCAGCACCATGACGCAGGCCTGTAACGAAGTCCTGTGCCTTTACTTCAGCATACTCTTCACCGGAGTTTGTTACCCACTTGACACCCTTTCTCAGATAGAAATCATAAGTCAGACCATCATCGGATACAGAATAACCTGTGGCCAGGCACGGTGCGAGATTGCCGTACTTGTCGTTTTCGAGCAGACCATCAACGAAGTTTGCATTATACTCATGATCCTCCGCCAATGCTGTTACAACATAGTCCATTGTCTGCAGCTGATAGCTTGTTGCCTCAACGAGGTTCTTGGTATCCTTGAGCTTGATATCAGCGACCTTGATGTTGGACATGTACTCCGCGTCAGCAGATGCAGTAGCACTTGAGCCTGCACTGGAAGAACTTCCGCAGCCCGCTAAAGCAACAGCCATAGCCGCAGAAAGAACTCCTGCTAAATACTTCTTCATACTTCTTTCCTCCTAATGGAATTATTATAAACGGTTTTCAACTATTTCCGCGACTTCATTTCACATGTTTTACACATTTCGCTCACAATAGCATCACCATTTGAAAATATTTACATTCAGCCGTACAAAAAAGACGATCTGAATCAGATCGTCCTGTTTTTATCCATGATACTCTTCTGCTTCCATGACCTTCAGCTTTTCAAGATACTCCGCCTTTTCACGATCATTCATAAAGACATAATGATTCGGGCGGATGAGTCTCAGCTTTGGCTTCTTGCCGGAATGATCACGGGAATCCTCATTATAGACAATGAGATCCTTCTTCTTTTCAATTTCCGGATCCGGAATCGGTACAGCCTGCAGTAAGGACTGGGTGTAGGGATGCAGAGGAAAACGGAACAGTTCATCAGCCGGGGCCACTTCTACAATACGGCCGTTATGAATAACGGCAATACGGTCAGCGAAGTAGCGGACAACACTCAGATCATGGGCAATGAACATGTAGGTCAGTCCTCTTTCCCGCTTGAACTTGTTCATCAGGTTCAATACCTGGGCACGAATGGAAACGTCCAGGGCGGAGATCGGCTCATCAGCGATGATGAACTCAGGATCCATGATCATGGCTCTGGCAATGCCGACTCTCTGTCTCTGACCGCCGGAGAACTCATGCGGATAACGTGATTTATGTTCCGGCAGAAGACCGACTGCTTTCAATGCTTCATCTACCTTGCGTTCACGGTCGGCTTCATCCTTGTACAGATGGAAGTTATACAGACCTTCGGAAATGCAGTAATCAATAGTGGCTCTTTCATTCAGAGAAGCAGCCGGATCCTGGAAGATCATCTGAATGTTTCTGACGACTTCTCTCTGCTCTTCCTTGGAAATCCTGCCGTTGATCTTCTTGCCCTTGTACAGGATCTCACCATCTGATGTGGGATTCAGACGAATGATGGCACGGGCTGTTGTTGTCTTACCGGAGCCGGACTCACCGACAAGTGCGAAGGTTTCGCCCTTGTAGATCTTGAAGTTGGCATCCTTAACGGCACGGAATCTGTGTTTTCTGTTGTTGTTGAAAGTAACTTCCAGATGTCTTACATCGACAAGGCACGGCTTGCCATCCGGTGAAACATCCGGCATTTCATCAATCTGAAGCGGATTCTCTTCGTAATGTTCAGCCTTACGTTCCTCTTCAAGCTTCTTCTTATTACCTCTCACCGAAAACACCTCCCTTCGCGGTCATCAATGTCATTCTCTTATGCAGTTCTCTTACCGCTAACGGCGGTTCAACCTTTGGTGCTCTAGGATCGAGCAGCCATGTCTTGGCATAGTGTGTATCTGTTACCTTGAAGAACGGCGGTTCCTTTACATAGTCGATCTTCATGGCATAGTCACTTCTCGGGGCAAACGCATCACCCTTTACCTCTTCAAATAAGCTCGGCGGCGTACCTCTGATCGCAAACAGATCTTCACCCTTGATACCAAGCTGCGGCAGACTGGACAAAAGACCCCATGTATAAGGATGTCTTGGATCATAGAAGATCTCATCCACCAGACCATACTCAATGATCTGACCCGCATACATAACAGCAACCACATCCGCAACATTGGCCACAACACCAAGATCGTGGGTAATGTAAATGGTGGTGAAGTGATATTCCTCAGACAGATCCTTGATCAGTCTGATGATCTGTGCCTGGATCGTAACATCAAGTGCAGTGGTCGGTTCATCACAGATCAGAATTCTCGGATGGCAGGCCAGCGCAATGGCAATGACAATACGCTGTCTCATGCCGCCGGAATACATGAACGGATATTCATCGAAACGAAGTTCCGGTTCATGGATGCCGACTTTTGCCATCAATTCAATGGCTTCCTTCTTGGCTTCGGCCTTTGACTTGCCCTGATGCTTGACGATAACTTCTGAAATCTGATCGCCGATTGTACGAACCGGGTTGAGTGATGTCATCGGGTCCTGGAAGACAGATGCGATTTTCTTGCCTCTGATCTTCTCCCATTTGGGATCATCTGAGCCAAGCTTGGCCAGATCCTGTCCTTCAAACATGATCGACCCGTTGGTAATGGAACCATTTGCATCCAGCATGCCGCTGAATGTTTTGGTAAATACGGACTTACCGGAACCGGATTCACCGACGATGGCAACAACCTTGCCCTCTTCGAAGTCCATGGAAATATTTCTGATGGCTTTCAGTGTTCTGCCGCGTACTTTGAACTCTACCTGGAGATCCTTAACCGACAGGATCAGATTCTTCTTTTCTTCTGTCATGTTTTCTTACTCCTTTACATCATATGCGTACGCGGATCGGACGCATCAGCCAGCGTCTGACCGACAATATACAGGGAAACAGAAATTACCGCGGACACCGCAACCGGAATCCAGAACAGATACGGTGTGGAAGACAGATACGGTGAATATTCACGGATCATGCGTCCCAGGGAAGCATCTTTCTGGGAAAGACCGATGCCTAAGTAGGAGAAGAATACTTCCGAAGAGATGAAGGACGGAATATCACGGGATACTTCTGTCATGATAACGGATACCAGATACGGCAGAATGTTCTTGGTGATGATCGTCCAGTTGCTGGTACCAAGGCACTTGGATGCCAGGTTGTATTCACGGTCACGGATGATCATGACCTGAACACGGATGAAGTAGGCAACCGAAATCCAGGTGGTGATGGACAGTGCGAAGATCAGCTGCCATTTGCCGCCGCCCAGCGCATAGACCAGAATCATGGCAATCAGCGTTGTCGGAATGTTGGCAATGACGTTGTAGACTTCGATCATGACTGTATCAACCTTCTTGGAGAAGCCCCACCACATACCGACAATAACGCCGACAATCACAACGATGGCAGTAGCCGCAAAGGAAATCTCAAGTGAGTTTCTTGTACCGGCCCAGACCGCATCAAACAGGGAGTTGCCCTTATCATCGGTACCGAACCAGTACTGTGCATTCGGTCTGATATATTTCATGGCCTGGTTGTTGATGTTAGGCGTCTTCATCGGATCATAGCCGGAAATCATCGGCTGGATGATGGACATCAGCACAACAAACAGAACGATGGCAAGCATGACAATAGCCAGTTTATTGGAGAAGAACTGTCTGAATACAGAGCGCCAGTAGGAATAGGCCGGTGCCGCAATATGTTCAGATGCTGATTCGTCCGCTTTCTGGAAAGTAAACAGATCGTCTTCGTTTTCAACAGCAGTATTGTTTTTCACTTCGGACATCTTACTTGCCTCCCTTCGCAGTCAGCTGGATACGAGGATCCACGACGGTCATCAGAATATCACCGACAAGAACAGCCAGAATGGCAAGGCCGGTAAACAGGAATGTCAGACACAGCACCATGTTGTTGTTCATCTGTGAAATCGCATCCGGCAGCATCTTGCCCATGCCCGGCACAGCAAATGCAGTTTCGGTAATGAATGCACCGGAAATACACAGAATGACGGATGACGGCAGACTGTTGACAATCGGGATAATCGCGTTTCTGAGCACATGATGACGGAAAATCTCAGTTCTGGATAAGCCCTTTGCCTTGGCAAACTTGACATAATCCTCGTTGGTCTGGTCGATCATGTAACGTCTGACCCACATCATCAGGGATGGTGTATTCAGCATGGCCAGGATAATCGTCGGCATGATCCAGCTGCGTACATCCTTGAAGCCGAGCATTGGGAACTTATCCGGCAGACCCGCTATACTGCCCAGACTTCTCATGAAGAAGATAAAGGCAAGCGAAGGTACCGCAATCAGAATATTGATATAGGCAATGCCCAATTGATCACGGAACCTGCCCTTGTGCTGGGCCATATCAATGGCCGCCGGCACACCGAAGGCATACGCAATAATCAGTGCAATGATACCCATCACAAACGATGTCGTTACCATGGATGGATCTTCATAGCTGGAACGGCAGCTGGCATAGTTGTCCTTGAACTTTGCCTGGTCCAGCTTATCCGTCTTGGTCTTGTATTTGCAGGTTGTCTGAATCAGAGCAGACTTCTGTTCCGAACCGGTCGGGAATGCCTGGTCTTTCTTTGCTTCAGAACCCTGTCCATCCGTAATGACCTGATATACCGGAACACCCTGGTTGGTCGGATAGGATAAGCCGAAGTTCAGCTTGAACTTATTGGTATGAATGAACGGGAACGAACCGTTGAACCACAGCTGATACTTGTACTGGCAGCCGGAGCACACTAAGGCCGGCGTACCGTTGTACGGGTTCTTTTCCCAGTGATAGCCTCTTTCCATGTCAGGATTGTTCTCATCCTGTACCTTGTTGGCGTTATCAAGAAAGAACATGCTGGAATAGTAGTTGCCAAGCAGCTCAATCCAGTTATAAGTGTGTACGAAGTAAGGATCGCCGTTCTTGAAATAATCAACTTCATACTTGTCAGTTTTCATCTGCTTGATCATTTCCTTCTGTTCGTCAGATCCCTCTTCACCGCAGGCATCAACCTTGGCTTCATCATCGCCGAAGACGACAGTGCAGGCTTCATTCTTACGTTTGAAGTCCAGATAGCCGAGCTGATCCCACTTCTGATAGGTGTACACAGTCTTGTTTTCACCTTTCATCTTTCGATAGCTCGGATCGTTGTCGAAGATCTTGTTCCGCGGTATCAGCTCGAAAATCATAATAATGACAATCGACATAACCACGAACAGCGAGACAATCGACTTCAGCAATCGTACCAGAATATACTTTGCCATAATATCTTTCCCTCCCACTGCGGTTCTTCTCATGCAGCGAGCGCACTAAAAAAAACCTTTTGCGATATATGCGTATAT
>ONOV01000062.1 GCA_900319505.1 uncultured Erysipelotrichaceae bacterium | reverse complement strand
GTCTTTTCACCCTGTTCAATCGGTACCTGATCACAGGCAAAATGAATCCTGAAATCCGGTATATCCGCCGGATTATCATAGAGATGCCGCATCAGGGCAGTATACATATCACGGATCTTCAGAAAAAGATCCTCACGGGTCATCGCCTGATCATCAATCAGAATGTCCCAGTAATTTCTTCTGCTCATTCGTTTCCTCACTGCAACCAGCTTATTATATCCCGTCCATGGAATTGTCGTACATATATTCATGCAGATAGAGTACAGTATTAAGCACCTGTCCGCTGAAGAAGGCATACAGAATAATCCGCAGCCACATGATCACAAGAAACAGTGCCGCCAGAGAACCGTACAGCACACTGCCATGATAGAAACGGGGGATCATCCAGGAAAAGATATTGGTCGTCAGATACCACACAATCGTAATCACAAGCGCACCCGGCACCTGCCTTCTGATCTTTCTTCTGCCCCCGGGCAGATACGTATACGTCAATAACAGAACAATAAAGGAAAAGGTCATTGTCAGCAGGCCGCTGAAGCGGAAAAGAGATAGAAAAGAAGAATTGTCTGTAACAATGCCGAGTGAACTGCGCAGGCTCTCCTCCGCATCCACAATGGAATTGGAAAACAGCCCGAATACCAGAATCGCCGGCATGGTAATGATGAACACAGCGGTATAGATCATGGCAATGGGCTTATCCCACCGGTTCTTTTCACTGTGCAGGGTCACTCTTTTCAGTCCTGCCTGCATGGCACTGACCCCGCTGGTGGCAAACCATACAGTCAATACCAGCGATACCCCGGTCACAAAAGCACTGGACTGGGCCTTGAGGTTGCAGATCATCGAACTGACCGTGCTGCGGATGATCTCAAGATCCGGCAGGAAGGAACAGATCGTATCGATCAGATCCTGCGGCTGATACTGCGGCAGGTTGTTGAGAAAGGAAACAATCAGCGTCAGAAACGGAAAAGATGCCACAATCAGGATAAGACAGGCATGGCCGGAATAGACCAGGATGTCATTTTCCACGTTGATGGCATAAATCCATTTTCCATAGTACACAAGCTTATCCCACAGCTCTCTCAGCTTCAGGTGCTTCAGATGATGCTTTTTCATACCTCAATTATGACGCCTTCAGCCCATAAATTCATCTGCTAAAAGCATTCTGCTGTCAGGAATCTTTTCTCATCCTGCCATAGGCCTGATGAATCCGCCGCATGATTTCATAGATGTCATCTTCATCCATCATCGTCACATAGCCTTCAATCGTGCTTGCCTTTGCCTTCAGGGCATGGCTGTGCGGATTAAGGAATGCATACGTACGGTATGGGGAGTTGCGTCCATCCTGAATCAGGTTGGCAGCGGCACTGTTGCCGTCAAACGCCAGCGTCACGGAAGGACGCTTCTTATAGATTTCATAGGTAAAGGATTTATAGAGACCCATGGCTTCCGGTTCAATGGAGATATGTACCGGAATGTCAGCCGCCTTCAGCCGGGCGGTCTGTTCCCGCTTCAGCCGGGCCGGCACAATGGCATATACCTCATAGCTGCCTTTACAATGCTCAAGAAGATACTTCTCATAGCCGCTCAGCGTATGTCCGATCACAAAGAAAATCTCTTTGGGATCTGCTCTTTCCAATAACGTATCGATGATCTTTCTTCCTTCTGCACTGACCTTTGTCTTATGTGAATCATTGTTGAAGGAACCGCCGGCCACAATCACCGGCACTTTATCAGCTGGAAAATCCTTATAGCAGTCTTTGAACGCTTCCGCACTCTCCACCTTGTCATCATGAACGGAAAGATCCATGCGGAAATCCGCGGCCTGCCGCATTCTTTCTTCCATCAGCTGCCGCAGTGTTCTTCCCTGCATCTTTTCCTGCAGACTCTGTTCCTTGTTCTTAAAAGCTGCTTCACCTGCTTTTCTGACCTTTTCTTCCGCCGCATGCATTTTCTTCATGTCTTCAAAGGAAAGATCCAGCATCTTCTCAAGCGCCAGCTGTTCATCAATGGAATCTGTTCCATATAATGCCGCTCCATCAGTTCCCTGCACACAGTCAATATCAGCCTGCAGATACTGCTTCAAAGGATGGCGGGTCAGCTCGGAAAGATTATTCAGCCTTACATTGGAAGTAATCTGGAATTCCAGTACGGTTCCGGTTTCCTTGATCAGCTTCAGCAGCTGCTTTCCCTTCTTTGAAGTAAGAGATGCCGTATAAAGACCATGGCCGATCCGCACATGCGGCATCTGCTGGCCCTCGGTTAATGCCTGCTGTACACAGCGGATGCTGTTATAGACATTATCCCGCAGAGAATCATTCTCACCCGCATGAATCCGGATGGTAAACGCAGCATCTTCTTCAGCAATTCTGACAAGCTGTTCAATTAACGGCTTCATCTCACGGATATCATTGATCTCTTCTCCGACAATATCACACCCGGCCACATACGGATCCACACATACCGCATACAGGGCCCTTAGATTCTCAGTCAGGTCTGCTCCGGCAATCTGATCCTTCACAATGGTCAGCGGAATTCTTCTTAAAGCCGCCAGGAACCGGATTCTTACCCCTGTTTCTCTGTAAACCGCCGGCAGAACCGCATGAACCTGTTCCAGCATGTTCACCGCTCCTTCCGGCTTGACCAGCGTTGTATCCGAAATCTCCACATACTTCACCCGATCCTTCTGATAGCGCCGGCCAATCCATAAAAGCTTATCCTGGAAAATCGTATTATGGGCATAAGAAGGATTCTCTCTGTCTTTCAGCATCTGCTGTACATAACTGACAATATCCCTGTCCGGAATGGCATCAAGATCATGCAGAGTGATCTTATCTTCGCATTCCGTGCCCTTGGTAAAGACATAGCGGTAGAGATACACCTTTTCAAGATCAGTAAACACGGCCTGTCCATCCTTATTGACGGCTAAAGAGGCACGGATGCGGGGAATGTTGTAAGCCGCACTAGCCGGATCATCCAGAATGAAAGAAGCGAAGTTGATCCAGGTATGATCATCAATACGCCGCTGCAGATACTTGCCGGAAAGTCCGCAGTCTGCCCATTCCTTTTCCGCCTGCCTGCGCTGCACCATCAGGCTGTCCCACTGCTTCTGCGTGCATTTGAGCTGCAGCTTGCGGATATAGTACAGGGGATAGCGGATCTGATGCACAATGCCTAAGGCAATCAGCACATCGGATGAAAGATTGGCGTTCATATGGGTATGCAGGTCCGTAGAGAACTTGCATTCCTTGCGGATATAGGTTTTGACCAGACTCTGATCAAAGCGCAGATGGTAATGCTTGGTCTGTGACATCAGGGTTTTGGCAATGGCCGGTATGGAAGCCTTCATCTCAATCCGGCCGTCAGGATAGATGTTGGCTGTTTTGGTATTGCCTAAGCGGAAAATATAAACCTCCCGTCCATAGGCATCAATGTAGCAGGGAACCCGGCCCCGGATCACCTTTAATCCTGCTTCATTGAATGTCAGTGGCAGCTGACACATCTCAGCCAGGTTGGTGATGAGATTGCCGGTTTTATGGTTCGGTGTTTCCAGAAGATAGGAAAGTCCTTCTTCATCCTGATCCAGATTCACAATGATATCCTTTTCCCGATCCAGGAAAAAACAGCCAAAATAACTCATATGACGCATGTCCTTTCTTTTGGTGCCTATTTTACCATGAAGAAAAAAGAAG
>ONOV01000187.1 GCA_900319505.1 uncultured Erysipelotrichaceae bacterium | reverse complement strand
CTTTACAAAGGTATGGAATGATGAAAATAATCAGAATGGTATTCGTCCTGATACTGAGAAGTTTATTGAAAGTCTGACCTTGATGGATGGCAATACAGTGCTGTGCGGATACACGCCGAAAGTGGTGGACAATGGTGATAATACTTACACCGTAACTTATGCTGCTCTTCCGAAGTACATAGATGAAAAAGAGATTTCTTATTCGGTAATGGAGAAAGAGATTCAGGGATATGTACAGAGTGCTTCTGTTGTGAAGAATGGGGGGACACTGGTTAATACTGAGGTAAAGGAGCCTTTGCCGGATCGGAACAGTGATGAAAAGACCCCGACAGACACAGAGGTCACGCCCCCATTGCCGGATGGAAGTGATAACCAGGCGACACCGACAGAAACAGAGGAAAGAAAGTCATTGCCGAATCATAGCGGCAATGTACCGGCAAAGGCAGATCACAAAGCTGCTCTGCCAACCGCGCTCAGTCAGAAACAGTCTGCACCTGAGACAGGGGTTGATTCACACGCGCTTCAGTATGGGGTGCTGAGTGTCTGTGCACTGGCGGTACTGGCTGTACTGCGGATGCTGAAAAAGAGAAAAAGTTCAGAAGCATAATTACAGAAGATTTCATCCATGATCTGATTTCCTGCTGGGAAGTCAGGTCTTTTTATACGGAAGGAAGGGTATTTCTGTTCATATTTCCGGGTTTTCTGATGATTTTTCTGCATGCATGCTTTGCACTGGTTGAAAAAGTGCGACGGCTCGGTTGAACCTGATGCACACTTTGTCATAAAATACTTGAAGTGTTCTGTATGGGATAGGAGGAGGCCGAATGGAAGCTGTGATTGAACGCCTGGTGGATTTCTGCGTGAATGCGGCGGGAAAAATAGCAGCGGCGGCCGCCATCTATTTTGTCGGCAGATTCATCATTAAAAAACTGCTTGTTTTCATGAAGAAGACAAGGGGATATGCACGTCTGGATCCGACGGTGCGCTCTTTTCTGGATAATTTTGTCAAAGCGGTTCTTTATATCGTTCTGTTTATTTCCATCATCAATGTATTAGGCGTACCGATGGCCAGTGTGATTACAGTACTGGCATCGGCCGGGGTTGCCGTGGGCATGGCGCTGCAGGGTGCTTTAAGCAATCTTGCCGGGGGCATTATCATGCTGGTGACAAGGCCTTTTGCCGTAGGTGACTATATCAGTGATGGGACAAATGCCGGTACGGTGAAGGAGATCAATCTGTTCTATACGGTACTGATGACCCCGGATGCCTGCCGGATTACCATTCCCAATGGGACATTGATGGCATCCAGTATTACGGATTACAGTGTGTCAGGAAAAAGAAGGGTGGATCTTTCCTTTGGCTGTGCTTTTGATTCTGATATTGGCATGGTGCAGAAAATCATGATGAATGTCATGTATGCATGTGATAAAGTAGAGAAAGAACCGGCTCCTTTTGCAAGATATGAAGGAGAGGATGAAAAAGGCATGCTGTTTACCGTAAGAGCATGGTGTGATAATGCGGATTACTGGGATGTCTACTATGATCTCAGACAGAAGATCCGTGAAGAGATGGTAAAGGCGGGAATTACTTCCGGCCGGCTTGTGGTTGTTTCACAGAAGGAAGAAGGCACGCATGAAGACGCAGAAGCTGATTGATCTGTTTCATGAAGGCACATGTATTGATGCCTGGCAGGTATTCGGTGCGCACAAGTGTGAGGGCGGTGTGCGTTTTACGGTGTATGCGCCGCATGCCCGCAATGTCAGTGTCATCGGTCCTTTTACCGGGTGGAACGATCATCCTCTCAGGATGGAGCGCACCGGTTTTACCGGGGTGTGGTCAATTGTCAGTGAGAGGGCGATTGAACAGGATCAGTATAAATACAGAATCGAAGACAGTCATGGCCAGATCCATGACAAGGGTGATCCCTATGCCTTTGAAGCGGAATATGATGGGGCACACGCTTCCATTATCTATGATCTGAATAAATTCAGATGGCATGATGAAGCATGGATGCAGAAGAGAAACAAGAACTTTGATGCACCAATGAATATCTATGAACTGTATGCCGGAGGATGGAAGAAGGATGCCGGCGGGAAATGTTCCTACCGCTTTCTGCAGAATGAACTCATTCCCTATCTGAAGGAACATGCCTATACGCATGTGGAGTTCATGCCGCTGAATGAACATCCCTATGACGGTTCATGGGGCTATCAGGCAAGCGGCTACTTTGCCGTGACCAGCCGTTATGGCTCACCCAAGGATTTTGTCAGTCTTGTGGATGCCCTGCATGAAGCAGGAATCGGGGTAATCATGGACATTGTGCCGGTGCACTTTGTCAAGGATGAGTTCGGACTGAAGCTTTTTGATGGGGAACAGCTGTATGAGTATCATCATATCTATGATGCGGAAAGTCCCTGGGGCACGCTCAACTTCAACCTGTGGAAGGATGAGGTCAGATCGTTTCTGATGAGTGCCTGCTCGTTCTGGTGTGATGTCTATCATATGGATGGATTGAGAATAGATGCCGTCTCCAATATGATCTATTGGGGCGGAGATAAAAGAAGAGGCGAGAATGAGGGTGCTATTACCTTTGTCAAGCGTCTCAACTATGCCATGCAGGCAAGGCATCCCCAGGTGATGATGATTGCCGAGGACAGTACGGATTATCCAGGAGTAACCAGAGCAATTGAAGACGGCGGACTCGGTTTTGATTATAAGTGGGATCTTGGCTGGATGAATGACACGCTGGAATACTATGGAAAAGATCCGGTATACCGGCCGTTTGAACATGGCCGGCTGCTGTTTTCCATGGCGTATTTCTACAGTGAGAGGTTTCTATTGCCGCTGAGTCATGATGAGAATGTACATGGCAAGAAGTCGGTGATCGACCGTATGTGGGGCGATTATGATACGAAGTTTGCCGAGGTCAGGAATCTGTATGGCTATATGTTTGCCCATCCGGGCGGGAAACTGAATTTCATGGGCAATGAAATGGCGGTGTTCCGTGAGTTTGATGAAAAACGGGAACTGGACTGGATCCTGCTGGATTATCCCATGCATCAGAAGTTCGTCCATTACTTTACCACCCTGTGCCAGCTGTACCGGAGTCATCCGGCTCTGTATGCATGGGATGATAAAGAGGAAGGGTTCGTGTGGCTGGATGATGGGGATGCACAGGAATGTATCTTTGTCTTTGCAAGAATCGCAGACACGGAAAGAATCGTATGTGCTATGAATATGACGTCCTCGGACTATCCTGACCGGATTGTACCGGTGGGAAAAGAAGGAAACTGGAGGATACTTGTCAATAGTGCAGAAAAGCAGTATGGCGGTATAATGGAAACTGTAAACGATACATTCGGTACCGTTAGGGAAAACGATATACCTTGCGTACACGTACATCTGGGACCGTATGCCTGCATGTGGCTGGTCAGAGATTAGAAAGAGGAAAGAAATATGTTTAGAAACAAGGTGGAGTTCAAGAAGGAGTATACAAGAAGACTGGTAGAGTCTTATGGCTGTGCCGTGGAGGAAACACATCCCACGGAAAAGTATATGGTACTTGGTGAAATGGTCAGAGATTTTGCCAATGTCAACTGGAAGGATACAAAAGTCGTCGCAAGAGCCAAGGATGCCAAGCAGGTTTATTACTTCTCCATGGAGTTTCTGCTGGGCAGAATGCTGACAAGCAACCTGCAGAACCTGGGTATTTATGACATGGTTGTTGAAGGACTGAAGGAGCTGGGCATTGATTATAATGAACTGGCGGATCTGGAAGCGGATCCGGGTCTTGGCAATGGCGGTCTTGGCCGACTGGCTGCCTGCTTCATGGATTCCAGTGCCTCGGAAGGCTATATGGTAAACGGCAACTGTATCCGTTATCGGGCCGGTCTTTTCCGTCAGTTCATCAACAAGAAGGGTGAACAGGTGGAAGTGCCGGATATGTGGATGCGCATCGGTACGCCATGGGAAATCAGAAAGCCCAAGCATGCGGTGGATGTACGCTTCTACGGCAATATTGAAATCACCTATGATGATAAGGGCAATATGCACTTCAGACACAGAAATGCCACCCATATCATGGCCGTTCCGTATGATGTAGCCATGATCGGTGCCGGCACCAGGACAACCAATACCTTAAGACTCTGGAGTGCAGAACCGAGCAATTATACGCCGCGTGATATGGAGTACCGCAAGTATCTGAGCGATGTGGATGCGATCTGTCTGAATGTCTATCCTGATGATTCCACAGATGAAGGCAAATATCTGCGGCTCAAGCAGGAATACTTCTTTGTCTGTGCCGGCGTTAACAACATTGTCACAACCCATCTCAAGAGCCATCCTTCCCTGGATAATCTGCCGGATAAAGTAGCGATTCAGCTGAACGATACTCATCCTGTTCTGGTGATTCCGGAACTGATGCGTGTGCTGATGGATGATTATCAGTACAGCTGGGAAAAGGCATGGGATATTGTCACAAGAACCGTTGCCTATACCAACCATACGGTCATGGCGGAAGCGCTGGAAAAGTGGCCGGTCAGCTTCATTCAGACACTGCTGCCCCGGGTATGGATGATCATTGCGGAAATTGACCGCAGATACTGTGATATGGCCAGCCAGCATGTTGGAAATGACTGGGGCTTTGTGGAAAGAACAAGACCGGTCCGGGATGGCATGCTGCACATGGCAAGCCTTGCCATTATCGGCTCCCACAGTGTCAACGGTGTTGCCGAGATCCACAGTGAAATCCTCAGGAACGATCTGTTCCGCGATTATACAGTTCTTTATCCGGACAAGTTCAACAACAAGACCAACGGCATCACCCACAGAAGATGGCTGCTGTATGCCAACCCGCAGCTGAGAAACATGCTTGATAAGAACATCGGCAAGAGCTACGAGACAGACTGGCATCATTTTGAAGATCTGATGAAGTATGTTGACGAGCCGACGGTTCAGGATGAATTCCTGGCCGTCAAGGAAAAGCGCAAGGAAATCCTGGCTGACTATGTAAAGGATCTGACTGGTGAAATCATTGATCCGCACTCCATCATTGATACTCAGGCCAAGCGTCTTCATGCCTATAAGAGACAGCTGCTCAACATCATGCAGGTCATCTACCTCTACCAGCGTATGAAGGCAGATAAGAACTTCCGCATCAATCCGCATACCTATCTGTTTGCGGCCAAGGCGGCAAGCTCCTATGCCTTTGCCAAGAATGTCATCAAGCTTATCAACAATGTTGCCTGGAAGGTCAACAGTGATCCGGACACAAAGGATTATCTCAAGGTTGTCTTCCTGCCCAACCACTGTGTCACCATGGCGGAAACACTGGTTCCCGGTACGGATATCTCTGAGCAGATCAGTACGGCCGGCAAGGAAGCTTCCGGTACCGGCAATATGAAGTTCATGATGAACGGTGCGATTACATTGGGTACACTCGATGGTGCCAATGTGGAAATCGATCGTCTTGTCGGACGTGAGAATGATGTCATCTTCGGTCTGACAGTCGAACAGCTGGAACAGATGCGCTATAACTACAATGCCTTCAGCTATTATCAGAACGATGAAAGAATCCGCAATGTCATGGATACCTTCATCAACGGCTTCTGGACGGGCGACGGCAATGATTTCCGTCTGATTTATGATGAACTCAGAAGTAAGAATGATGAGTTCTTTGTCCTGGCTGACTTTGATGCCTATGTCAAAGCACAGGAAGAAATCTCTGCCCGCTATCAGGACAGAAGGGCATGGGCGAAGAGCTGCCTTGTCAACATTGCAAAGAGCGGCTATTTCTCCAGCGACCGTACCATTGAAGAGTATGTCAGGGATATCTGGCATATCAATTCCTATAAGTTCTGATTCATTCTTGCAAGGAAGGAGGGATCTCAATGCCGGCATTTCAGGCATACGCAGATGATTTCGGCAAAATTACCATCTGGATGAACCGCAATTTCTATGGAGGCCGTTCGGATTTCTTCTATCTCACTTCATCCAGCGGGATGTACATTGATCTGCTGGTCAACCGGGTGGATGAACACCCGGACCAGGTCAGATATGATCTGACTTCTCCGGCGGACATGGTGTTCGGTGTGGAGTACATGGTTCATGATTCCCATGGTCTGGCGGTACCGCTGCAGATGCGCATGATTACCCATAACCCGGTATTCATGAAGCAGTTTGATTATGCGGGTGATGATCTTGGTTCCCAGTATCATCTTCTCTATACCGACTTCAATCTGTGGGCGCCGACCGCAACCAATGTTGTGTTAAGGCTCATCAACTATGGGGAAGAGAAGAGCTACAAGCTTACCTACGATGCCAAAGGCGTATGGCGTACCACTGTCAATGGAGATCTTTCCCATGCCGTGTATACCTACTATGTCACCCGTAATGGTGAAACCGTAGAGACACTGGACCCGTATGCCTTGAGCTCAACCGCCAACGGCAGATTCTCTGCAGTCATTGACACGGATGTGCTCAATGAAATACCGGACTATCCGCTGAAGACAAAGATCAGATCGAATGTGGATGCCATCATCTATGAATGTCATGTCAGAGATGTGACCAGTGCCCACAGTTCCGGAACCAGGACCCATGGCAAGTTTGTGTCCATGTGTGAGGATCATACGGAATGGAAGGGATATCCGACCGGCCTTGCCTATTTCAAGGAGCTTGGCATTACCCATCTGCAGCTGCAGCCGGTACTGGACTACGCAACGGTAGATGAACTGCATCCTGACCGGGGCTATAACTGGGGCTATGATCCAGCCCAGTACATCGCCCTGGAAGGCAGCTATGCGACCAATCCCAAAGATCCTTACTGCCGCATGAAGGAGTTCAGACAGCTGGTGACAACCATGCATAAGAATGACATCCGCGTCACCCTCGATGTGGTGTTCAATCATATGTATGATGTGGACAGCTCTCCGTTTGCCAGAGTCGTTCCTTACTACTATTACCGCTATAATGATGACGGCTATCTTTCCAATGGCTCCTATTGCGGCAATGATCTCAACTCCAACAGTCCGATGATGCGCCGTTATTTCATCCATGTCTGTGAGATCCTGATGCGTCTATATGGCGTGGATGGATACAGATTTGATCTGATGGGCGTACTGGATGTCGAGACGATGAATGAGATTCATGATGCGGTCAAGAAGATCAGGCCGGATGCCATTATCTATGGGGAAGGCTGGGATATGCCTACCATCCTTGATCCCCGTCAGAAAGCATGTATTGTCAACCAGGATCTCATGCCGGAGATCGGCCACTTCAATGACTTCTTCCGTGATACGGTAAAAGGCAAGACAAGTGACGATCAGAAGTATGTCAGAGGCTATATTACCGGTGATATGGACATGTCCTTTGCGATGTGTTCCGCTATTTCCGGCAATGTCCTGCATGAACCGTACTTCTACCGCTTCTCATCCCCCTGCAAGACCATCAACAGTGTGGAAACACATGATAACGGCACAGCATGGGACAAGATGCGGGTATGCAATGGCAATGAGAACCATGATACAAGACTTCTCAGGATGAAGATGCTGATTGCTTCAACGCTATTCTCCATCGGTGTGCCGTTCCTGCATGCCGGGGAAGAGTTCTGCGGCACCAAGAATGACAACTCCAACTCCTACAATGCCGGCGATGCCATCAACCAGATGAACTGGGACAGAGCGGTACAGAACAGAGATGTTGTGGTGTATACTGAGAAAGCCATTAAGGTCAGAAAGAACTTCCTTGCTTTCCATCTGTCTACCGGTGAACAGGTTGCCAACTATGTCCATCCCTCCGTTGGTGAAGGAAGCGTGGTATTCATGGATATTACCTGTGAGGATGAAAAGAATCACTGCACGTTATTAAGAGTCATCTTCAATCCGACCTATGACAACAAGGACTACTATGAGCAGGAACAGTGGCTTACGGTATTTGATCAGTATGGCAATGCGCATGAAACACCCGAAAATCATATCTATGTCCCGGGACTGTCCGTCATTGTAGCAGTCAGATAAAACGTATTGAGAACTGTCTGAGAAAAGGCAGTTCTTTTTTTGCTG
>ONOV01000074.1 GCA_900319505.1 uncultured Erysipelotrichaceae bacterium | reverse complement strand
GGAACAGGGATTTGAACCCTGGCACCGTGTTACCGATCTACAAGCTTTCCAAGCCTGCCCCTTCAACCACTTGGGTATTCCTGCATGGTTTACAACCGCTCTTTACCGAACGCTTGTATATAATACCATAGATTCTGAGAATTGGAAGAAGAAGTTTAAGAAAATTGAATTTTCTCTCTGCTTTCTGCAGATTGCCCCAGTTTTCCTGCGGTTCTCTGCAGACCGTCTTCTGCCGCATTGAGTTCTGCTTCATCGAAGTGAGGCTCGATCGGCAGAAGGGAATGAAGTGCATCTACCGCAGCTTCATACAGGTAATAAGCACTCTGGATGTTCCGTTCCATACCGACACCGCCTTCCAGGCATTTTGCCACACGGGTGTAGGCAAAGGGCAGATTCTGCATGTCGGACTGATGCTGTACCTGATCCAGGGCATTGAGATAGAATTCAGAGGCCAGTGTGCGGTCTGGGGCTACTTCATCTTTGATGCCGTTCCAGTACAGATCGCCCAGGGCAATCATGGCTTTTGTATTGCCCTGTTCAGCAGCCTTTTCATAATAGTCCAGGGCTTTGGAAACATTGCGGACACAGCCTTTGCCTTCAAGGCAGCACTGTCCTATCATATAGAAAGCATGGGAGTTGCCCATGGAAGCTGCTTTGCGATAATAGCGCAATGCCTGTTCATAATCTTTTCTGTCCATGCCGAATCCGTATCTGTAAGCATCACCGATGCCGGACAGAAGTACATCGATGTCGGCTGATTCCTGCTGTTTATCTGTCATAACGGTTAACAGTTTAGCAGTACATAAAATTTATGCAAGTAAAAATATCAATTGGTTTATAATGATTTCAGGTAGGTTTATGAATACAAAACAAAAACTGGCAGATGCTCTGAAAGAGGAGATGAAAAATACGCCGATACCGCGCATCCGCATCGGCGACCTCACAAAAAGAGCCGGCATCAACCGGCAGACTTTCTACTACCATTATCATGATATTTATGATCTGCTGGAGGATATGTATTCCCGTATGCTGGATGATGTCATGGATCTTGATACGGCAGGAGACAGATGGACCAATAATATCTATGATATTCTCGTATGCCTGAAAGATAATCGTGAGTTTGTGGAGAAAGGCTATCATGAATTGGACCACGAACGATATGAAGGCATATTCCGCAGGGCAGTCGGAAATCTGATTGAGGCATCCCTCAATCATACAGCCGGCAGCCGTCTTTCCCGGGAAGACCGCATTCTGATCCGTGACTTCTACACGTTTGCGGTTACCAGTATTATGATCAAGTGGATCGGCAACGGTATGAAAGAAGAACCGGAACTCTTGACGCGCAAGATCAGAACCATGGTAATGGACGGTTTTACAATCGCCGCATCGTCTTTTGCGGCGCAGTAAATAGAAACAATAATAGAATAATAGAAAGCAGGTATTTTATGTATGACGTTGTGATCATCGGGGCCGGTATTACCGGTACAATGACAGCGCTGAAGCTGTCGCGCTATCATCTCAGGACTTGTGTGCTGGAAAAGGAAAATGATATTGCGGATGAGGCAACGATGGCCAATTCTGCAATTGTTCATACCGGCTATGATCCTGAGGATGGGACGCTGAAAGCACTTCTCAATGTAGAAGGAGCGAAGCAGTATGAAAAGCTGTGCTCTGATTTAGGCTGCCACTATAAAAAGGTGGGGGCTTTTATTGCGGCGTGCGGTGAAGAAGAGGAAAAGAAGCTGACTGTTCTGAAGGACAGGGGCGACCGCCGCGGTATAGTCAATGAACTGTTAAGCGGGGATGAGGCAAGAAAACGGGAAAAGAACCTCTCTGACAATGTGACGCAGGTTCTCTCTTTCCCTTCAACCGCTGTGATCTATCCCTGGGAAGTAGCACTTGCATGCATGCAGACGGCTATGCGCAACGGCACCGAACTGCATCTCAATACCTGTGTGACTGCCATTGATAAAAAGGAAGATGGCTTTATCGTTCATACTTCTGCCGGTGACTATGAGACTAAGCTTATCATCAGCTGTGCCGGAACACATGCGGATACCATTGCCCGTATGGTATCGGATGAAGTTTCGTATACGATGAAACCGCGTAAAGGCGAATACTATGTCCTGGATCAGGATACGGACTTTGTGCATACCATCATTTTCCCGGTACCTACAGATAAGGGCAAGGGCGTCCTGGCTGTACCTACGGTGTATGGCAATGTGCTGCTGGGTCCAGACAGCAATACGGTTACCGATCCGGAGGACAGGGAAAACAGTGCGGATGGGCTGGCTTATGTGCGTGCCAATATCAATAAGACCATGAAGAATGTACCGTTCAACAAGGTCATCCGTACATTTGCCGGCTTAAGACCAAGTTCAACGTCAAAGGACTTTGTCATAACCGAATATGGGGATGCACCCGGTTTTATTGATGCGGCTTCCATTGAATCGCCGGGTTTAGCCAGTGCGCCGGCCATTGCGGACTATATCATTGACCGGTTTGTCAGAAAAGAAACGGCCCTCAGGGTGAATGAAACGGCTGTCATGAAGCGGGAAAAGCCGGTGGTGCTGAATGAGCTGAGCGATGAAGAGCGCAACCGGATGATTGCGGCAAATCCGCTGTATGGCAGGATTGTATGCCGGTGTGAACAGATCTCGGAAGGGGAGATTGTCGACTGTATTCATACATTGTGCGGTGCGGTATCCATTAAAGGGGTGAAGAAGAGAGTCAGACCGGGCATGGGAAGATGCCAGGGCGGCTTCTGTGAACCGAGAGTGGCTGCCATTCTTGCGCGTGAGCTTCACATCTCACCGCTTGATGTCGTTCTTGATTCACCGGCATCGAAGATTCTGATGAAGGAGAACAGAGAATGAGGAACTATCAGGCTGTTATCATCGGCGGAGGCAGTGCCGGCCTTTCCGCTGCAGTTACACTGAAGAAAAACGGTATTGAAGACATTGTCGTTCTGGAAAAAGATTCTGAACCGGGCGGTATCCTGGAACAGTGCATTCATAACGGCTTCGGCCTGCAGACATTTCATGAACAGCTGAGCGGACCGGCCTATGCCGAGCGCTTTGTGAAGATGGCACAGGAACTTCATGTGACAATCAGACTTGACTGCATGGTTACCCGGCTGAGTGCGGACCGTCATGTCACTTATGTTAATCCTGAAGAGGGCTGTGTCACAGTATCGGCAGATACGGTCATTCTGGCGGTCGGCTGCTATGAAAGACCCCGGGGTGCCATCAATATCATGGGGACAAGATGCGCTGGCATCTATACGGCCGGACAGGCCCAGCGCTATCTCAATATTGACGGATACATGGTCGGTAAGAAGGTATTCATTCTGGGATCCGGTGATATCGGACTCATCATGGCAAGGCGGATGACGCTGGAAGGCGCAAAGGTATACGGGGTGGCGGAGATCATGCCGTATTCCAACGGCCTGCCCCGCAATATCAAGCAGTGTCTGGAAGACTTCCACATTCCGCTGTATCTTTCTCATACCGTGACAAAGGTATTCGGCAGAGACAGGCTGGAGCGCATTGAACTCATGGCTGTGGATGACCATAAGAATCCGATTCCGGGCAGTGAGCAGTACTTTGATGTGGATACACTGCTGCTGTCAGTCGGTCTGATTCCGGAAAACCATCTGGCAAACCAGGCCGGCATCATCATGGATCCGGCCATCAAAGGACCGGTTGTGGATGATAACTACATGACGCTGAGCGATGGCATCTTTGCCTGCGGCAATGGTCTGCATGTCCATGATCTGGTTGATTTTGTCACGCTGCAGGCATCCCGTGCTGCTGAGGGTGCTGCTTCTTGCCTGAAAGAAGGAAAGAATGAAGCACCGTTATATAAAGCCATACCGGGTGAAAATGTCGGCTATGTCGTACCGGGCCGGTTTCATCAGGGCACAGCGCATAACACGGAATTCTTCTTCCGGGTCAGAAAGCCGATGGATAAAGCGATACTGCATGTGACATGCAATGGGAAAGAAATCAGAAGGATCGAAAAGAAGAAGCTCATGCCTTCGGTGATGGAAAGACTGATGCTGACAGGAAAGCAGATGGCTGAGCTCGATGGGGATCTTACATTTTCAGTGGAGGATACAACATGCCTGAAGTAAAGGAACTAGTCTGTGTCAACTGTCCGATGGGATGCCGGATTACGGTAGAGATGGAAGGAAAGACGGTGCTGTCGGTCAAAGGCAACAGCTGTCCAAGGGGCAAAGCCTATGCGGAAAGCGAATGTGTCAGACCGATGCGTATTCTGACCAGTACCGTATCCATTCATAACGGCACCCACAGAGTTCTGCCGGTCATTACTGCAGATGCCATTCCGCTGGATCTGATGAAACAGGCCATGGATGAAGTCAGAACCATTCGTGTGGAAGCGCCTGTAAAGGAAGGCCAGGTGATCAGAGAAAACCTGGCTGGTACCGGGGTAGCACTGATTGCTTCAAGATCATTAGCCAGAAAATAACAAAAGGAAGTTCGGCTGTTCCGAACTTCCTTTTGTTTACTTTCTTTACTCTGCGGCAGAAGAGCCGAGGGTGACATCATATGTCTTTTCATTTCCATCGCGCTCGACCGTAACAGATACCTTATCACCGATTTTATGTGAAGATAATACAGCAGAAAGATCCGTATAGGATGTGATATCCGTATCATCGACCTTGACAATGCGATCATAGACTTTCAGACCTGCGGCTTCGGCACCGCCGCCATTCACCAGGCTTGTGATATATACACCAGCCTTATAGCGGCCGCTGTCCTGCTGCAGTTCCTGTACATAGACACCCAGGGAAGCACGGTCTGTTACCTTGCCGTTTTCCATCAGCTGCTGGGCAACATCCATGGCTTCATTGATCGGGATCGCAAAGCCTAAACCTTCAATAGTGGTACCGGAACTTGTCGTGCCGGAGTCCTTGGCATTGACAATACCGATCAGGCTGCCCTGGCCGTCGAACAGACCGCCGCCGGAGTTGCCGGAGTTGATGGCTGCGTTTGTCTGGATCAGATTCATGGATTCATTGTTGATGGTGATCTGACGGTTGGTAGCGGAGATGATGCCGTCTGTTACTGTACCGCCAAGGGTACCGAGCGGGTTGCCGATGACAACTGCCTTGTCGCCGACCTGAATCTTGTCGCTGTCGCCGATGGTGGCAGGAGTAAGATCCGTTGCGTCAACCTTCAGTACGGCAATATCACTTTTGGAATCAGTGGCGACAAGGGAAGCTGTATATTCCGTGCCGTCGGATGTAACTACTTTATAATCACTTCCATCTTCCACAACGTGGTTGTTGGTGATGATGTAGCCGTCAGCGGAAATGATGACGCCGGAACCGGCTGCTTCAGTCTGATAGGTACCGCCGAACATGCCATAGTATGTTTCCGTGCCGGTCACATTGATCTCGACAACACTGGGAGATGCCTTGGCCGCAATATCTGCGGTGGAAAGATCGCCGCTTTCCGATGTGACGGAAGTATTCTTCGTGGACGCATCACTGCTGGATGCATCTTTGTAGACAACGGTAGTACCGCCGCTGCCAGTTCCATTAAATACAGCATAGCCGATGGCACTGCCGCCAAAACCGGCTGCCAGGCCGCAGGCGATGGCAATAGCCACCGTACCGCCCTTATGGTGCTTTTTCGGTTTTCTGGGGCCATTCACCGGTCCTGTGTATTCTTTTTCTGTATATTCACCGTCTATAATACGATCGTTATCTTCACTCATATGGTTTTATTTCCTCCTGAAACATCTTTTATTATAGTAAGCAAATGTGAAGGGATTGTGAACTGAATCTGAATGATATATACACTTCTTTTCACATAGTAAGCCGCTTTACATAGAAGATGAGACTGATCACAAGCAGGGCAGCACCTTTGCCCTGGCTGGGCACTTCATGAATGACAGAAGCGTATTTTTCCGCTTCTTTGAACACCGGCTGGCAGTCTGCCGGGCTGCCGTCATCGACAACAGCTATATCAAATGATTCTGCTTTCAGGTCCTGGATGACATCAATCATCGTTCCATCGGGACAGCAGGCAGGAATCAATGCAGTTTTTTTCATTGATCTGTCCTCCTTACGTCATCAAGGATAAAAAAAGGATCTTATGATCGGATGGCGGAAGAATGAATGATGCGTGAACGATTGCCGATAATCATGCGAAGGTGCTTAGGTTGTGTTTCTGATCCAGAAGACTATAATTGCATTCATGACAGCTCGTAAAACAAAAGAAATGAATATGCTGGAAGGCACCCTGGGAGATAAGATTCTGAAGTTTGCCATTCCGCTTGCGCTGGCCAGTATTCTGCAGCAGCTGTTCAACAGTGCGGATCTTGCTGTTATCGGCCGTTTTGACTCATCTGCCTCGATGGCTGCGGTCGGTTCCAATGCCCCGGTGATTTCCTTATTAATATCCCTGTTCATCGGGCTTGCGACCGGGGCCAATGTCGTCATTGCTTCATTAATCGGAAAGGGACAGAAGGAAAAGATCAGTGAAGCGGTGCATACGGAATATCTTCTGGCACTGCTGTGCGGTTTTCTGCTGATCGGGATTGGCATTCCTTCTTCCCACGGCATCCTGTTATTAATGGGGGCACCGGAAGAAGTCATGCATAAGGCCATCCTGTATCTCAGGATCTATTTCCTCGGCATGCCGTTTTTCATGGTTTACAACTTTGCTTCAGCGGTATTAAGAGCCAGGGGTGACAGCGAAAGACCGCTGATTGCACTTGTCATATCAGGTATTGTCAATGTAGTGCTGAATCTGTTTTTTGTTATCGTCATGGATTTATCGGTCGCGGGTGTTGCGATCGCTACGGACATTTCCAACGGTATCAGCGCTGCCTATATGACTCTATGCTTATTAAAAGAGGAAACGCCGTACCGGCTTTCCTTTCATAAGCTGCGCATCAGAAAGGAATATCTGAAACAGACGATGGAAATCGGTCTGCCTGCCGGTCTGCAGGGGGTTGTCTTCTCATTGAGCAATGTCGTGATTCAGGCGGCCATCAATTCCTTCGGCAGTGCAGCCATTGCCGGCGCATCCGCGGCCAGTACGTTTGAAACCATGTGCTATTACGTGGTCAATGCCTTTGCCCAGACAGCCGTGACTTTCACTTCGCAGAATTATGCGGCGGGCAGATATGAGCGGTGTAAGGAGGTATACCGGAAAACCATGCTGTACGGGACCCTGATCACGTTTACGCTGTCTCTTGTCTTCTGGTTTTCCCGCAGCTTTATCCTGTCCTTTTTCACCAATGATCCAGAGGTTCTGCATTATGCCTGTATCCGTCTTTTGCTAGTCGGTACATTGGAAATCGGTACCGGACTGTATGAAATCTCAGGCGGATGTCTGCGCGGGATGGGGCACAGTATGACCCCGGCCATTCTGACGATCATCGGTTCCTGTGTATTCCGTCTGATCTATGTGAATACTGTATTTGTATGGCATCGCAGCTTTGTGACGCTGTTTCTTGTTTATCCGATCTCATGGGTTATTACCGGGTCCATGGTTCTATATGCCTATTTTTCGACAAGAAAGCTGCTTTTGGGCTGATGTGTTTGCCACAGAAGAGAAAATACAGTTATACTAATCGGGTGTATATAAAAAAGGAGAATACTATGGCAGATCCGAAAGAAAAAAATATTCCGCCGGTGGAAAATCCGGAACTGGAAAAAATCATTGCGTCTCTGAAAGACGGTTCAACGCCTGAAAAACAGCAGGCTTTATCCAGTGCATTGAAAAATGCCCATCTGCTTTCACCGTGTGCCTTCGATATTGAAGAGAAGGAAGGCAAGGCAGTGATGAAAGAGCAGAAGATCAAGTTCTATATGCTCAATACAAATGACGGCAAGACATTCTTCCCGGCTTTCACATCTTTCCCGAAGACAGACAAGATCAAGTTCGGAGAAGAAAAACCCAAGCTTGTTGTCAACAGACTGCAGCTGTTTGCTCAGATGCTTTCTGCCAAGGATCAGAAGGCAGCGGGCATTATTCTGAATCCGGGTTCTGATAACATTGTTGTGCCGAAGAATATGGTTCTGATGCTGGAAGGCAAAATCAAACCGGCTGCCCAGTCTCAGCGCCCAGCCCCGGCGGTCAGGCCGGTCTACTCTGAACCGAGAGTCTATCCGACTAAAATGGCCAATGCCGTTTATGAATTATGCGGCAAGAAGCCTTCGGTTGATCGTGTATGGCTCAAACAGAAGCTTGTCGGTCCGGAGCTTTCCTTTATTCTTGTCGTAGCGGCAGATCAGCAGGAACAGAAACTGCTGGATGAAATCCAGGCATGTGCTGTATCCTATGCCAAGGATGTACCGGTAGAAGCCGTCTGGTACAGTGATGAAGCAGAAAAGGCCATCGTACAAGGAGGTATTGCCCTGTATGACCGCAATCTTGCTATATGACAGTCATGATCAGAGATACGGAAACAGCTGCGGCTGTTTCTTTTATTCAGAAGGTTTTTGAAGAGGAGGAGCATCTTGGCTTCAATGATAAGGCTTCAGCTTCTTTCCTTTCTTTTCTTGAAGAACATGGAAATGACCTTTCATGGCTGGGAGCATATCTGGGGGACAGACTCATCTCTGTTCTCGGCTATGATCCGGAAACATATCATCTTTCTCTGCTGTTTACAGACAGGGCCCATCAAAGACATGGAGCTGCGGCAGCCCTTGTAAAAGAACTGATTGAACAGGCTGAGGAGGAAGGTGTTCAGCGCGTCAGTGTCAATGCCCTGGAACAGGCGGTTCCTTTCTATGAAAAGATCGGCTTTGAAAGAGAAGGGGACGGCATCATCGCTTCCGATATGAAGATGCGATTGATGGAATACAGAACCGGTGAAAGAAATCTCGGCCGTAAGGTAAAGGTCATCATTGACCATCCCTATGGTTCCTTCCATCCTTTTCTGCCGGATGTTATGTATCAATGTAATTTCGGTTATACGGAAGAGAGCCTTCATCACAAGGATCTGCAGGAAGCATATGTCTATGGCCCTGAAGAGCCTCTGGAAGAATTCACCGGTACGGTCATTGCCATCATCTACCATCGGGACGAAGAACGTACCAGATGGATTGTCAGTTCTGCCGCAGTCTTCAATGAAGAAGCTGTCAGAAATGCCGTTCTGGAAACAGAACAGGACTATGAAATCCGCATATCATGGCTTAAGCAGAAATAGGCTTAGGCCTTTTTTCATGCGATTTCTGTTCATTAATATGATATTATGACAGGAATACCTTCGTTTGGAGTATGATTCAAGACATGATGAGGGATGAAATGATATAAAGGCTGGATCTGAAGATCTGAAATAGAAAGTCATATACAAATATTTGTATATGATGATGATTGCCGTCAGATTATACTTCATCATAGAGTACGGCAGAATGCCGTACGGAACGGCTTTAAAGGCTGGATGAATGATGCGTGAACCGGGTGCGTTTTCCGTGATTGAGTCAACAGGAGATAGATCGAGATGAAGGCTGCAATAGAAAATATGGTCAGGAGACTGCGTGAGTATTTTATCAATGAGGATGTGAAAGTTTCAAAGTGGGATGCGGAAATGATGCAGGACTTCTATTCCTACAACCTTTCTCTATGCATGACAGCAGCCGCGATGGTGTGTATTATTTCCCTCATTGGCTTTATCGGAACGTATTCTCCTTTCTCGACCGGTTTTGTGATTCCTGCCATCAATGCCACATCCGTCTATCTGGCTATCTTTTGTATAAATCTGCTGTTTTTTGCAGCGATGTATTATGTCAGCACGCATTCGGATCATATTTCATCGGCGCGCTACCGGCGTCTGTTCATCTCTTTTACCGGTATCAACATGGTTCTTGCCAGTGCCACCTTCTTCACGACGCAGGAGAACAGCAGCTTCTTCTTTGAATATATTCTGATTTCAATCATTATCTATCTGGTCCCCAATTTGGACCTGCGTTCCTTTTTCCGCAATGTTGTCATCAATGTCATTTCGGTATTGGCCGTACTGACTGCGGCAAAGCGTTCGGTTGCCTGGCAGAATATTGTTGATATTGTGGCATTGTTTGTTATCTGCGGTTTTGTGAATAAATTCCGTCTGCAGTCTTTTGCCCAGCGGGAAAAAGAGAAATACTTCATCCAGAGACAGAAGGATCAGTTCTATCATGACAGCCGTACCGATGAACTGACCCATGTAGCCAATCGAACGGCTTTGCGGGCTGATTTTTCACGTTTTCTGAATCAGTCTCTCTGTGTTTCTCTGATCGATCTTGATTCATTCAAGAAGTGCAATGATATCTATGGTCATGTATATGGCGACAAGATTCTGGCCAAGACAGGAAGCTATCTGAAACACATCTTTCATGGTATGAATGATCACTGCTACCGCTATGGCGGCGATGAATTTCTGATCATCTCTGAAAATGAAGAAGCGGCTGCTTTCCGCCGGCGGCTGGAAGCATTTCAGAAACTGTGTGAGACAAAGGAAGATGAGATCGAAATTTCCTGCTGCATCGGCTATTACGCGGATCAGCCGCATACGGAGAAGGACCTCAGGACAATGATCAATAATGCGGATTATTATCTGTACCAGGCAAAGAACGAAGGCGAGAGCAGGATTGACGGTGCAAGTGCCGAAATAAAGGAGGGAGGCAGCAGTTCTGCTTCATCTGAAAGCACTTCTTCTGCAGTTTCACCCATCACCGGCCGGGATCCTCTGACCGGCCTGCCTGATATGCGTACATTCCTTGACAGCATGCGGCAGTACCGCCGCAGGAAACGTGATGTTTCCACAGAGGGAGAACTTGCCGTACTGTATTTCGATCTGATCAATTTCCGTATGATCAATCTTCTCTACGGCATGGCCTATGGCGATGATACGCTGCGCCGGGTGGCAGAGAGTCTGCAGAAAAGTTTTCCGGGAAGTATTGTTTCCCATTGGGATGTGGACCGCTATGCGGTACTGAGCGATACGCGGAATCTGGAAAAGAGAGCAAAGGACGCGCTTGAAAAGATCAATCAGGTACTCCCGCTGAATGCAGAATGCAGTGTCGGTGCCTGTATCTGGGATGATCCTGCCCTGGATGCGTCCACGGTATGCAACAGAGCCAAGGCAGCATCGGATGAAAGCCGCAAGAAGATCGGTCTTCATTTTGCCTGGTATACCAGGGACATCGGGGAAGCATTGACGGAGAATGCCTATGTTGTTTCACATATCGATGAAGCGATTAAAAAAGGATGGATTGTGGTTTATTATCAGCCGGTTGTCCGGGCGCTTTCCAATCAGGTCTGCGGCATGGAGGCACTGGCCCGCTGGAAGGATCCGGAAAGAGGGCTGCTGCCGCCGGTGGATTTTATTGAACCGCTGGAAGATGCCCGTCAGATTCATAAGCTTGATCTCTGTGTGATACGGCAGGCAGTGGAGCAGATTGCGGATCGATACCGCAGGCATCTGATGGAAATACCTATTTCCATCAACCTTTCCAGACTGGATTTCCTGTGCTGTGATATCTATCAGGAAATTGAGAATCTTGTGATGCATTATGATATCCCCCGGCGCATGCTGCATATTGAAGTAACCGAAAGCATCATGCGTTCAGAAGAAGGTGCTATTCTCAAGGCCCTGCAGTCATTCCGCAATGCTGGATATGAATTATGGATGGATGATTTCGGCAGCGGCTATTCAACATTAAATCTGCTGAAAGATTATTCGTTTGATCTATTGAAGATGGATATGGGATTTCTGCGCAGTGATACGAAGCGTTCCCGTGACATTATCATTTCGGTCATTGAAATGGATAAGCGGCTCGGTATCCGGACGCTGGCTGAAGGCGTGGAGACGAAAGAACAGGTTGAATTTCTGAAGAAGGCTGGGTGTGAAATGCTGCAGGGGTATTACTTCAGCCGGCCGCTTCCATTTGAAGAGTCTCTGCAGAACTGTCTTGATAATGGAATCGGGGTTGAAAGTGCCCAGCAGAAGATCTGCTATGATGCCCTGGGCCATGTTGATTTCATGACGGATGTGCCGTTATTGATCTGTGAAGCGGAGGGCGGTCAGACCCATCTGCTTTTTGCCAATGATATCGGTCTCAGGCAGTTCAGAAAGGACGGCTTTGCGGATCTGAAAGCCCTGGAAGATACCTTGAATGACAGCCACAATGTGGCCAGCCGGGAATTGAGAAAGGCTATAAAATATGCCGATAAGGTGAATGACAGCGGTGAAATCACCTCCTTCTTCAATGGAAACAGAAGGGTCGTAAGATACCAGATGCTTGGCCGCTATGATGATACGCATTTCTACGTATTTCATATTAACGGCGGAGCTTCTGAAGATAATGATCAGACATCCCAGAATCAGCTGCTGATAAATCTTACCTACTTTTACCGCAATCTTTTTTCCATCAATACAAAGGATATGACAATTCAGAGTCTGCGCTTTGTCGATCTGGCAGTTACCCGCAGCAATCTTGAACCGGTAAGAGATCAGAATGGAAATTATGCGTCTGTTCTGCCGTCCGTCTTTGAAGAAGATCGGAAAAAGTATGATGCGTTCATTGATCCTTCAACGCTGTTAACAAGGCTTGAAAAGGCCGAATACGGCATTCTGCATGAAGCTTTCCGTACCCAGGGGGCAGATGGAACATATATCTGGATGTCGCATCGGCTGCTTCTGGTGCCTAATGCCGGCAGCCGGCAGATTCTGTATGTCATTCATACAATGGATGAAAAGGATCTTTCCAGGGAAGCATCAGCTGAAAAGGGCAATCGGGATATGGCATATTTTGTCAGCCTAATGCGTCATATACCGCTGCCTGTGTTCTGGAAGGACAGAGAGCGCAGATTCCTTGGCGCAAGCCAGTCGTTCATGGATTATTATGGTCTTTCTTCCGTGAATGAGATTCTTGGCCGGACAGATGAAGACATGAGATGGCATCTGAATAGTGAAGAATACCGGGAAGAAGAGAATGCACTGCTGCAGAATGGAAAAGAGTATCGGAATGTGCCTGACAGATGCATATGCCAGGGCGAGTCGAGAGAGATCTATACGACGAAATGGCCGACGTATCAGAACGGAAGAATATCCGGTCTGATGGGATATTTCATTGATCCGCAGAAGATTGCGGCAGACCGGAAAGAACAGGCAGACGATCTGATGAAAGAAGGTCGTGGGAAAGACCGCTATATGCAGGATCTTGAGGCTTATCAGACTGACTACCGTCTCAATCACAGACCGTTTGGCGTCATATATATCCATGTGCCGGAGCTGATCCGGATTGCAGAGAAATTCGGCCATGCCACCATGCATTCTGTATCAAAGGCATGTATGCAGGTGATCCGTGGAACATTGAAGCAGACAGGTTCCTGTGAAAGCCTGGATGTCGGTTTCTTTGCAGTTACCATGGGTTTGAAGGATGGAAATGAACTGAAGGATAAGGCGGAGATCATCCGCAGGGGCATCAACGCCATCCATGAAGTAGAGGGCATTCCCTGCTCTCTGTATGCAAAAGTCAGAACAATGAACGCGGATGAGATCATACGGCTGCATCATCAGATTCTGGAAATGATTTATCCTTCCGCCACAAAGACAGAAGCGGATGACAATGGGCTGGCTCTGCAGGATGAAAAGGTTCTGCTGAAACTGCTGGATGAAATACCGATCGGCTGCTATATCCTGAAACCGGATCATACGGTTCTTTACTGGAGTGCTGAGGCCGCGTCACTGCTTGGCTTTACAGCTGCGGAAATGCAGGGCAGAAAGTGCACGGATACGCCGCTTGGCTGTTCATTTACCACAGGTGAAAAAGTGTCGAACCAGTTCTGTCCTGCGGTAGTGGCCTATCGTACCGGCCGCTCTTCTTCCCTGCAGATGTTCATGCGCAGAAAAGACGGTAGTGAGATTCTGGTACGCAATGTTCTGACGCCGATCAGGGATGAGAACGGCAGGGTGACACAGCTGCTTTCCTTCTTCTTCCCGCTTGCCGATAAGGACTATGATGCCACGTTGATCCGGGAACTGTATGAAACGGCTACCCGTGATGCCTTGACATGCCTGCCGGGAAGAAAGTACATGGAAGCCTGTATGCAGGATGAACTGGAAAGGTTCAGACGTACCGGAAATCTGTTTGCAGTGCTCTTTGCGGATGCGGATTACCTGCATGAGATCAACAATACGTATGGTCATGAAGCAGGTGATGCGATGCTGAAAGAGATCGGTATGATGCTGCGGAAATACGGACGCAAGGCGGACCGCTTCTGCCGCTGGGGCGGTGATGAGTTTGTCGGCCTGCTGCAATTGAAACATCCGCAGGATATTGAAGGCGCGGGACTGCGCTTCAAAGCCGCAGCCGAGAAATGTGAAATCGAGGTCCATGGCCGCAAGATCACATGTCAGACTGCCATCGGCATCACGATTGTCAGGGAAAATGATGATCTGAAGTCATTGGTGGATCGGGCTGACCGGTATATGTTTGAAGCGAAGAAAGCCGGGACTGCACAGATCGTAACGGATTTCAATACAAAGAATATCAATGGCTGAAGCAAAGGAAGAAGTTCAGCGTGACTTCTTCCTTTTGTTATGGATCTGTAAGAAAGTTTATCTGGATTTAACATTTCACATAATTTTCAAAATGAAGTCAGAGTGAACACAAATCGGCTGTTTATGATCTTCATGTAAACAAAAAAGGAGACACATATGAACCAGCAGCCGATTGATACCTTCCAGCGGGTTGAAGATAAATACTTACTGAATCAGAAACAGGCTGATCTCTTCCTGCAGCTTGCTCTGCCGTATCTCAAACCTGACATCTACTTCAGCTATCACTGCCATACCATTTACTTTGACAATGATGCTGCCCAGCTTATTTCCGCATCACTGTCCCATCCATCCTGCAAGATGAAGCTGCGGCTCACAACGTACAGTGAACCCGAAGATGATACGCCGGTCTTTCTTGAAACAAAGAAGAAATACGGCAATATCGTTTATAAGAAACGTTTCATGATGGAAGATCGCGAAGCGAGAAATTATCTGTTCAAAGGCATCCCGCCTCATACTGATAACAGTACATCCCGTGAGATTGATTATCTGATACATTACTATGATCTCAAGTCGAAAGTCTATATCGGCTATGATCGGATCTGTTATGTATCAAAAAATGAAGCAGACGG
>ONOV01000024.1 GCA_900319505.1 uncultured Erysipelotrichaceae bacterium | reverse complement strand
TGTGCAGGCATGAAAATACCGTACAGCGTTTACTGTACGGTATTTTTCATACTTCATTGACATGAGGAATGTAGTACTTGTTCACCCAGTTCTTCAGGATGATCGATGCGATCAGACCGAAGATCAGTACCCACAGGACCGGTGATGCCAGCCTCAGCATCAGGATGAAAAGGGAATCATACGATCTTGAAATACGCAGGACCTTGTTATTGTCTGCTGACACGGCATAGTAGATCGTCTGTTTGGAAAGGGTAGTGCTCTTGCGAATGGACTCACCTTCACCATTCAGGAACGCTTCTCTGACTTCCGGACGGGAAGCGTGGTTTTCCATCTTTGATGCATCTTTCTTGGAATCATAGAGAACCGTGCCGTTCTGGTCAATCCAGGTGATGCGGGTTTCATCGGACAGTTCCAGAGAACTGAGATAATCCTCTTCGTTATCATTCGGCATGGATGCGCAGATCAGATAGGCATCCTGTTTCAGATCTTGCAAGACATTGCCGGTGAAGCTGCTGTACAGGACATATGTGAACAGTGCGATCGAAGCGAGCAGGACAATTGTAATTGTCAGCAGGATTGTTTTGAACAGTGTAGGTGTCTTTTTCATGCTTGTTTTTCCTCCCCAGTGTATTTGCGGTGTGATGCAGCTATGTTGACACAGTGGTCTCCCATTCTTTCCAGGTTGCTTAATATATCGCAATAGACCGAAGCTGCCACAGCAGACTGACACTGTCCGGATGAGAGACGGCCGAAGTGGGATTCACGGGCTTCTGTTTCCCGTTTGTCGAGACTGTCTTCCAGCGCTTCCAGATGTTTCATTTTCTCATCATCGTAATGGCTGTACAGCTCGTGGGCCAGATCCAGCATGCGGTTGATGTGGTCATACATGCCGGTGATATCTTCTTTGGCAGCTGCAGAAAGATCTGCTTTGTCTTCCCGGATCATGTCATAGAACTCGGTGAGGTTGATGCTGAGATCGCCGATGCGCTCAAGATTCTTTACCGCATCCAGATCAATCAGTACGTTGGCATTGTCCTGCGGCGACATCTTATCCGATCGGGATATGGTCATCAGATAGGATGTTGTTTTATGATCGGTGTCGTTGATCATGGATTCATTCTGGCGGATCAGCTCGCCGTCTGCTTCTTTGCCAAGCATGTAATCATGGGTCAGCTCAATATTATTGCGCACAGCTTTGAACATGCCGTCAGTGACGGTGGAGACAGCCTGCAGGGCGCCGGCCGGGAAACTGCCGGCCAGTTTTTCATCCAGGCTTGTTGTATCAATAGCCATGGCCTTGCGGTCATTCCCGGGGATGATCTTTTCAATGAACCGGCACATCTGTTTCAGGAATGGAAAGAAGACGATGGTCGTGACCGTATTGAACATGATATGCGCCATACTGATCTGCATCATGCCATTAAGATTCAGCCTGGCCGCAAGCCATGTGATGAATGATGCATACGGAGTCAGCAGAATCATGCCGAGGGTTGTACCGATGATATTGAACAGGGTGTGGATGCCGGCGGTACGCCTGGCGGCGGTGCTGCCGCCGATGGCAGCCAGAATGCCGGTTACGGTTGTACCGATGTTGGCACCGAAGACAAACGGCAGTACGGCCGTCAGCGTCAGAGCACCGGATTCATACATTTTCTGTACAACGGAGATTGTTGCACTGGATGCCTGTACAAGCGCCGTCATGGCGGTACCGGTCAGAAGGGAGAGGAAGTGGCTGCCTGACATCTTTTCGGCAAAGGCGGTGAAGAACGGCATGTCCCTGATGGCGCTTAATGCATCGCCCATCATGGAAAGGCCGGTGAAGATCATGCCGAAGCCGATGATACAGGTGCCGATGGCTTTGCCTTTCTTTTTACGGGCTATAAGGCGGACCATGAAGCCGATGAAGATGAAATACAGACAGTATTTATCAATATTAATAGAAAACAGGAAGGAAGTGATGGTTGTGCCGATGTTGGCACCCATGACGATGCCGGCCGCCTGTTCCAGGTTCATGAGGCCGGCTCTGACAAGGCCGATGGTAATGGATGTGGATGCGGAGGAGGACTGCATCACTATGGTCAGAAGAATACCGATGGACAGTGCGTAGATCGGTTTGGAAGCATATTTATTGATATACTCCCGCAGCTGATCGCCGGCAGCTGTTTTCAGAGCATCGCCCATGATGTCGATGCCGAACATGAATACTGCAAATCCACCCAGGATCTGATCCCATGACAGTGTCATATCATTTTCCCTTTTCTTTACACCTTTATCATAGAAACCTGATGTTCAGTACATAGGAAATCAATGTTAAATTTATGTAAAATCATCGACAGAAATGGTGTTTGCCGCAGTCTGTAAAATCGGAAAAAACAGGCATTTTACGGGCTTAATGCGGATTTGAAAAATATTTTACAATTTCAAGCGCTTTCATTGAAAAACTGCTTGCATTTCCCATCCGCTCTGAGTATATTTATAAAGCGCTGAGGCAAGAGCCTGAATCAAAGCATTGATTCAAGTTGATATACACAAGCTCAATCGGCAGATAGCCGAGCGTAATACAGCACACAACGGATCTCAGCAATCCGGTGATATACATCGCTGAACGGATCATGGTAATTCGGTGATATACAGTAAGAAAGAGACATTAAGTCTCCATTTTTTCCTCCATTACGGCGCTGAGCGCCGTCACAAATGCTTCATGAATTTCTTTTCGTACTCCCTCTGATCTGCTACTCTTTG
>ONOV01000095.1 GCA_900319505.1 uncultured Erysipelotrichaceae bacterium | reverse complement strand
TGGAGCAGGGCAGACATACGGCGGTGATTCTGAATCAGGAAAAGGATAATAAGGTAAGCTATCTGGTCATGTCGGATGAAAAGAAGCTCGGCAGTATGGTAAAAGGATGGAATGAAGCGCTGCAGGGCCGGGGCGGCGGTAAGGATGATATGGTACAGGGCAGTTTCCAGGCTGAGATGGATGAGATTGAAAAGGTATTGCGGGAGGCATTGCAATGAGATATACGCATGTGCTGTTTGATCTTGATGGGACATTGACGGACAGTTCAAAGGGGATTGAGAAGAGTGCCGCCCTGGCCCTGGATTATTTTCATATTCCTTATCAGAGCCTTGATGATCTTTCGGTCTTTATCGGACCGCCCTTACGCAAGACATTTCCGGAATGGGGCGTACCGGAAGAGCGTGTGGAAGAAGCGGTACAGATCTTCCGCAGCTATTATCTTGTAAAGGGAAAGTTTGAAAACAGGCCGTTTGACGGTATTGTCACGATGCTCGAAGATCTGAAAGCGGCCGGGGTTCATCTGTATGTGGCAACTTCCAAACCGGAAGGAACGGCCCGGGAGATTCTGGATCATTATGATCTGAGTCAGTACTTTGATGAAATTGCCGGGGCAAGCATGGATGGCTCAAGAGATGATAAGGCCAGTGTGATCCGTTATCTTCTGTCCAAATGCGCGCATGTTTCAGATGCTCTGATGGTAGGAGATACCTATTATGACATTGATGGAGCGTGTGATCTGGGCATGGCTTCAGCCGGGGTAAGCTGGGGCTTTGGCAGCGTATCCGATATGATCAGCCATGGGGCAGCGGTGATTGTGAAAAGTCCGCAGGAACTTGAAAACTATATTCTTGGATGATGGTATACTGAAGGCAGTTGGGGAGTGTGAGGTATATGGAATATACAGCACTGATTGTGGCTGCCGGTACAGGCACAAGAATGGGACTTGGCTATAATAAAGTCTATGCGCCTTTGAAGGATGGAAAGGCAATTCTTTTCCATACGATGGAAGTATTTCAGAAGGATCCGGACTGCCGGCAGATGGTCATTGTGACAGACAGCTGGTCGTTCATGGAGCACTGGAAAGGTGTGCTGCCGCAAGAAACGGTGTATGTGCACGGGGGAAAGAGCAGGCTTGAAAGCGTAAGAAATGGTCTTCTGGCGGTGGAATATCCGTATGTGTTTGTGCATGATGGGGCAAGGCCTTATGTGAGTGAGGCATCGATTCAGGCCCTCAAGGAGGCTCTGAAGGAAGATGATGCGGCTTTACTGATGGTACCGTGCAAGGATACGATCAAGGTGGTAAAGGATGGCTATGTACAGGAAACGCTTGACCGCAGTACGCTGATGGCAGCTCAGACGCCCCAGGCCTTCCGTACGGATCTATTGAGCAGGTGTCTGGATGAAGCTGTGAAGGATGGCTGCATGGTAACCGATGATGCCTCAGCCGTAGAGCTGTATGGCAATGTCAGAGTCAGAGCGGTCACCGGCTCCTATGCCAACTTCAAAATCACAACACCGGAAGATCTTCGTTGAAAGTAAACTTTTCCTGTGTTATCATCCTGCGTGGAAGAAGAGGATCAGTCAGTCGAAATGCGCAGATAAGTTCGAAAAGGTAAAGGCAGAATTATTTCAATCAACACATTAACTGTGTTTTTTCTGCCGTACATGCGGACTTATCTACAGTATGAATTTATATCTGCCTGAAGATGGATAGAACTGTTTTCCGTATGTACGGGAAGCAGTTTTTTTGTCCGGAGGTGATGTTTATATGCTGCAGGTAAAGAATCTTACCATGGTGAATAAAACAGATGGCAGAGTGATGCTGGAAGATTTCAATCTGACGGTCAATGACGGGGAGAAGGCAGCTTTGATCGGTGAAGAAGGCAATGGCAAATCAACCCTGCTGAAGTGGATTTATGATCCTTCGCTTGTCTCTTCCTATATGGAGATCAGCGGGGAGAGAAGCTGTGCGGCAAAGATCGGCTGGCTGCCGCAGATGCTTCAGAAAGAAGATGAAGAGAAGAGTGTCTATGAGTTCATGTGTGAGGAGGATGGCTTTCTTGCGGGCGGCAGTCTGCTCAATGATCTTCTTCTGGAAACAGGACTCAGCTATGATCTTATCTACAGTGAGCAGAAGATGAAGACGCTGTCCGGCGGGGAAAAGGTGAAAGTGGAACTGTGCCGGATTCTTCTGGGACAGCCGGGTGTGCTTTTGCTGGATGAGCCGAGCAATGATCTGGATCTTTCCACATTGAAGTGGCTGGAAGGGATGATTCACAAAGCGAGTCAGGCGGTGCTTTTCATTTCCCATGATGAAGTGCTGTTAAGTCATTGTGCTGAGAAGATTGTTCATATCGAACTGCTGCATCGCAAGGCAAAGAGCCGGTATACCGTTGTACGGATGGGCTATGATGACTATTTGAAAAACAGAAGCCGGCTGTTTGAAAAACAGGCCCAGGTTGCCCAGGGGGAAAGACGGGAGAAGAAGATACGGGATGAAAAGCTCAGCCGGATCTACAGCAGTGTAGCCTATGATCTGCATAATGTTTCCCGGCAGGATCCTCATACCGGCTATCTATTGAAAAAGAAGATGAGAGCAGTGAAGTCCATGGCAAAGCGCAATGCGAAAGCGGATGAAAACATGACTGAGATGCCTGAGAGTGAAGAGGCGATTTCTTTCTTCTTCCCGGAAGAAATCCGCTTTCCAGAAGGAAAGCGGGTCTTGACTGCGGTGTATAAGAAGATTGAAACGCCGGATGGCAGAGTGCTCAGCCGTAATGTGTCACTGAATATCAGCGGACCGCGGAAAGTGTGTATCATCGGTCCCAATGGCTGCGGCAAGACCACTCTGCTCAGACAGATTGCCGGAGATCTGCTTGCCCGGCAGGACATTCATGCGGCCTGTATGCCGCAGAATTATATGGAAAGTCTGCCGGAGATGACACCCGTGCAGTTTCTTTCCGATGGCACCAGGGAAGGCGATACAAGAGCCGGGAATCTTCTGGGGGCCATGCGCTATACCAGCGATGAGATGACACATTCCCTGCATGAGCTTTCTTCCGGACAGATGGCCAAGGTGCTGTTTCTGAAGATGAATCTTGAAAAGGCGGATGTGCTGCTGCTGGATGAGCCGACCCGCAACTTCTCGCCTTTGAGTGCACCCGTCATCCGCCATGTGATTCAGAGTTATGGAGGATGTGTGATTGCCGTATCGCATGATCGTATGTTCATTAAGGAATGCTTTGATGTGATTTATCAGCTGAATGAAGCGGGCCTGGAAAAGGTGGAAGCGGCAGATGTGCTGTAAAAATGACAGGCATCTGCTTTTTCTTATGGGGAAGTGAGGGAGCAAATGCATATATATAAGGCGGAGGATGATATGGCATTTGATGTATGTCCCCGCTGCGGGTGCAAGGATCCATCGTATTTCTATAAGGGCAGTAAGGGTGTGTACTGCCGGCGGTGTGTGGGGTTTGGCAGGCAGATGATGGAAGAGGAAAGTACAGCGGTGAAACTGAGAGTGCCGGGTGAGCAGGATGGGGAGTACTGTCTTTCTTTTCCCCTGACCCCGTTGCAGAAGGAAATTTCACGTCAGCTGAGAGAACAGATTCATCATACGGATGTGCTGCTTCGCTGTGTCTGCGGGGCAGGCAAGACGGAGATGGTGGTGGAAACGATCAGCGATTATCTCAAAGCGGGAAAGAAGGTGTGTTTTGCGATTGCCAGACGCCAGGTGGTACTGGAAGTGGCAGAGAGAATGCAGAAATACTTCCATCAGACAAAGGTGACGGCGGTATGCGGCGGTCATACCGATGTACTGGATGGCGGACTCATTGTGTGTACGACACATCAATTGTACCGGTATGTCGGGGCGTTTGATCTGCTGGTGCTGGATG
>ONOV01000171.1 GCA_900319505.1 uncultured Erysipelotrichaceae bacterium | reverse complement strand
TTCCACAATGAAGAAGCCATGAAGCGGCTGATAGAGGTCAGCGACTGGATGATGCTGGAAGGACTGCTGTTAGGCAAGATCGTTGATCCAGGCGCAGAACTGCCGGATCCGGATGGACCGTTCCGGGAAGGGGAAGCGCTGCTTGTCAATTCTTCCTATGTGGCCAAACGCTGCCGGCGCAGAGGCATCTATCGTACCATGATGGATGCGGCCAGGGACTTTGCCTCAAGACACGTCTATACCGACATGCCGTTCTATACCGTCACTTCCCTTGACCCGGATATTGCCAGCGTTGGGGAAGATGCCGTATCAGAACCGTACTACTACAGCCGGGAGAAGGATGATCCCAAACGTGAGCTGAACAAGACCATTGCCATGCACTGCGGCATGAACCCTGTCCATCTCAATATTGATAATCTGTATGATCCTGAAACACAGGACGGCACCAAGGAATGGTATGGTGTCAAAGCAGATCAGATTGTCATCTCAAAGCCGGTATTAAGCTGAATCAGACCTCTTCATCATTCAGATGAAGAGGTTTTTCTGTATGAGAAACACTTCTCTGCGGCGGGAGACATGCACGCAGAAAGCAGAGCTTAGAACAGCCTGGTCAGATTAAGAAGTATTTCTGATAGAATAGGACAGGTGAGGAAATGATATGACAGAGATCCGGATTGCTTTCTTTGATATTGATGGAACACTTGTACAGCTTGGAAAAGGAATAAGTGAAACGATGCGGCAGACGCTGCTTGCCTTACAGAAAAAGGACATCAGAATCTGTGTGGCTACCGGACGGCCGCCGTTTCGGGTACCGTCATTTGACGGCATTGTCTTTGATGCGTATCTGACTTACAACGGGTCCTATTGCTATGATCGAAAAGGGCATGAGATTCTCTCCCACTGTATTGATCATCAGGATGTTCTGCGCATTTTAAACAATGCGGCAGAAGTCAATCGTCCCTGCAGTATAGCCGGAAAGGACAGACTGCTGTCCAATGGGACAGACCGGAATCTGTATGATTACTTTGTGATAGCCGGACAGACACCGGAAGTCAGTGATGAATTTGATGCCTATCTCAGCCATCATGAGATCTATCAGATCATGTGCGGCTGCGTCAAAGAGGAATATGATGCCGTGATGAAAGGCGTGGATGGCGCTGTCATTACGACATGGTGGAACCGGGCAGTTGATATTATTCCCAAGGGCTCCGGGAAGGATGCAGGGGTGAAGCAGATCCTCTCCTATTTCGGGTTCAGAAAAGAAGAAGCGATGGCATTCGGGGATGGCGGCAATGATATCGGCATGCTTGAAAGTGTCGGGATGGGTGTTGCCATGGGCAATGCGACAGAGGATGTCAAGGCAGCTGTACCGTATGTCTGTGCTCCGGTGGAAGAGGAAGGCATCTATCAGTTCTGCAGGGAAAGACATATTCTCTGGAAATAACAGGCATTCAGCCTGTTTTTGTTATGCCGTAAGAAAAGCACCTGGTAAACCCAGGTGCCTGGCAGAGGTAATCTGAATGTCCTTTGGAAGGAGGACTTCCATCCATGCAGGAAGGAAACCCGCTGTCTTCAACCGTTAACATAATGACGAAGTTTATCCAGCTGTGAAGGGGATAAGACAGATTTTTCATGGCGGTCAGAAGCAGGAAATAAAAAAACCGGCTTCCCTGACTGGAAACCGGTTTGCACTGCATCAGTAGTTGAGTGTCTTGACTTCTTCCCACGGAAGTCCTTTTCTGCCGAAGTGACCGTAGTTGGTTGTCTTGGCATAGATCGGACGGCGCAGGTCGAGTTCCTTGATGATGTTGGCAACGGAGAAGTCGAAGTTTCTGTTGATGATGTCGAGCAGTTCTTCGTTGGACTTTTCGGATGTGCCGAAGGTATCAACGGTAACAGACAGAGGCTTCGGTTCACCGATGGCATAGGAGAGCTCCAGCTGGCACTTGTGGGCTAAGCCTGCCGCAACAATGGACTTGCAGACATAACGGGCATAGTAGGCAGCGGAACGGTCAACCTTGGTCGGATCCTTGGAAGAGAAGCAGCCGCCGCCGATCGGTGCGTAGCCGCCGTATGTATCAACGACGATCTTACGGCCGGTTGTGCCGGAGTCGCCCCAGGAACCGCCGACGATGAAGGAACCGGACGGGTTGATGAAGTACTTGGTGTTTTCATCAATGAGCTTGGGATCAACGACAGGCTTGATGACCTTTTCAATAATCAGATCATGCAGTTCAGCCTGGGTGATGTCCTTTGTGTGCTGGGTGGAAACAACGATGGCATCCACTCTGGCAAGCTTGCCGTCATCATATTCTGCGGTAACCTGTGTCTTGCCATCCGGTCTGAGTCTGGGATCCTGTCTTCTGACTTCTTCCAGCCTGGCGGACAGCTTATGAGCACAGTCGATGGCAAACGGCATCAGATCATCCGTTTCATCGTCCGCATAGCCGAACATGATGCCCTGGTCGCCGGCACTGATCTCATCATGCGCTACAGCGCTGTTGATTTCAGGAGACTGCCTGTTGACCTTGACTAAGACATGGTATTCCTCGTCATAGCCGATCTGCTTCATGACACCAAGAGCGATCTTCTCATAGTCGATGGTGGCAGTTGTACCTGCTTCACCATAGACAAGAATCAGATCATCCTTGATGGTTGCTTCAACAGCCATATGAGCATAAGGATCCTGACGGATGGCCTCATCGAGAATGGAATCGGCAATCAGATCGCAGACCTTGTCCGGATGTCCGCTGGTGACGGACTCAGAAGTGAAAAAACGTTTTGTCATAATAAATATTCCCTTTCCTTTTTGTCTTTTTACAAGCTTGAAAGAAAGAGAGGTTTTTCCTCTTTCTTTATCGCTGTCAGCTTTACCACCTTACTGTGCAGCAGGTTGGTATGGGATCACTGAGCTGACTCTCTCACCCAATTCCTGATAAAAGACGATAGTATTAAACCATCACATGAACGATGGGTCAATTGATATGCGTATACAATTCG
>ONOV01000014.1 GCA_900319505.1 uncultured Erysipelotrichaceae bacterium | reverse complement strand
TTAGTCATGGGGAGTGGTCAGAACAACGATAACGGTATCCGGATGGCCTGCTTCTGCAATCTTCTTGCGATCAAAGCGGATCAGCGGCTGTCCTTTGACAGCAGCTTCATCCTGCTTGACAAGTGCAGTAAATTGCCAATGAATTCTGCCATGGCAAAAAAAGAGAACCCTGACTTCAGGGCTCTCTTTCTCAAAAATCAATAAGCACTGGCACCATAGTTGCTGAGGTAGCGGGCACTTGGATCGTTGACGTCGCATCCTTTCCAGGACCGGTTAGGCATCCAGTAATCCTTGATCAGTCTGTCCTCACCCGGATAGAACTGTTCAAAGATATCACGGTACAGTAATGATTCCTTGGTAAAAGGCGTACACCAGGAATACTTTTTTCTGCCTTCTTCAAATTCAGCATCACTGTATTTCTCTTCCGCATATGCCTTCAGATCATCTGCCAGAGAATGGCCGACCGCATCAGAGAAGGCTGCCTTGTCACGGAACAGGATGTTGTGCGGCAGACATTCATCTTTCTCAAAAGCATGACGCAGCAGATACTTGCCCATATGATAGGTGTTCATCTTCAGGGCCGGATCCAGATCCATGACATATCTGACAAAGGCTAGATCACCAAACGGCACTCTGCCTTCCATGCTGTTCTGGGAAATGCATCGATCAGCTCTGAGCACATCATAGAGATACAGCTCTCTGACACGCTTCTCCGCTTCATCCTGGAAGCTCCTGGCATCCGGGGCAAAGTCCGTATATTTATAGCCGAACAGCTCATCAGAAACTTCACCTGTCATCAGAACCTTGATATCCGTTGTCTCATGAATCTTCTGACACAGCAGATACATGCCGAGCGAAGCACGAATCGTTGTGATATCCCAGCTGCCAAGCGCCCTGATGACGGTCGGCAGTGCCTTGAGGATGTCTTCTCTTGTCATCGTGAATTCGGTATGGTCGGAGTGAATGAAGTCAGCGACCTGACGGGCATACTTGAGGTCGATGGCATCGGTATCCATGCCGATGGAAAAAGTACGGATCGGACGATCACTATGACGGGCCGCAATGGCACAGACAAGTGAAGAATCCAGGCCGCCTGATAAAAGGTACCCGGCCTTGGCATCCGCATCCATTCTCTTCAATACACCATCCACCAGCAGATCATGGATATGTGTACATGCTGTTTCCAGATCATCATGAATGACTCTGTCCGCATGATAGATCTCTGTATAAGGAACAAATCTTCCATCTACATAATATGTTCCCGGAGGGAACGGTCTGATATCCTGGGCAATCGGCTGCAGTGAAGCGACCGTAGAACCGAAGCAGATCTTATGGTTTTCCGTATAGCCATAGAACAGCGGTCTGATGCCGATCGGATCGCGGGCAGCGATGAAGCCCCGCTTGGGATCATAGAAGCACATGGCAAATTCCGCATCCAGTTCACGGAACATATCCAGTCCTTTTTCTTCGTATAAAGGAAGAATGATCTCACAATCCGAGTCACTCACAAACGTATATTTCTTTTCTAGTTCCTTCTTGACCGGGCGGAAACCGTACAGCTCGCCATTGCATACCACTGTCATGCCGTCTCTTTCAAACGGCTGCATTCCTCTTTCTGTCAATCCCATGACGGCAAGTCTGGCAAAGCCATAGATGCCTTCTTTTTTAACGATGGTTCTTTCATCATCCGGACCTCTGTCTCTTAATACAGATAAGCCCTTTTCAAATGCGGCACGATCTACCGTCACATCAGTTGATACCAGAATTCCACACATAATGTTCTCCTCCAGAAAATAAAACAGTCCTTCATCCCGATATTGGGACGAAGGACTGTGCTCCGCGGTACCACCCAGTTTACTGATCCATATTGACTGATCAGTCGCTTAGTCTCCTGACAGACATCAGGGGTCAGCTTTAACGGTCTGCATCCGGCGGAGCCTACTTTCTGACATTTCGGTCCGCAGCTCGGAGGTGTTCTTTCCCACAGCGCCGGTTCTGAGGTTCTCACCATCCCTCAGTCTCTGTAATCCGCTTTCTGTGCTACTTCTCCTCTTCTCTGCCTGTGCCTATTATCCTAATCAGTTTTCAGAAATAATGCAACATAATTTTCTGTAACATTTTTCATTTTCGTTCTTAAGATCTGATCCCGCTCCATAGCGTATAATAGGATCAGGAGTACTTATGAAAAAATCACATCATATCATCCCGGCCCTGACGGCAGCTGCCATCTGTCTCTATGTGCTGTGTGCTTTTCTGTTTGGATACAGAATCAGTATCACCCTGAAGGCCCCCTTTCTGACTTCAGCCGAGTATGGAGAAAAATACTATGATCCTGGTGCTTCGGCTGAAGTCAGAAACATCCTTCTGCCCTTTTTACATCACTCTCTCAAAGTCTCTGTTTCCAATCACGTCAATCCTTCCAGGGAAGATACCTATTCCGTAACTTACACGGCTTCCTGCCGCCATCAAAAAGAAACAGTCGAAAGAAAAGTTACGGTCAAAGACACAAAAGGACCTCAAATCAGACTGACATATAACCCTGACTACTACACGCTCTACAATCATCCCTATGAGGAAGAAGGCTATCAGGCCGTTGATCTCAAAGATGGCGATGTCACTTCCTCAGTCACCTCTGAAATGAGAGGAGACTGGATCTACTACACGGCTGAAGATTCTGCCGGCAATACCAGCACCTATATCCGTGCCATCCCGTATGATGATCGCAATGGTCCGGCACTGACCTTTTCAAACGGCACGGTCGAAGAGGAAACTATCTATGTCGGTAATGCCTGGAACACCTCGGTTACAGCCAATGATGACTCAGACGGCGATGTCACTTCTTCCCTTAAGGCAGAAGGCAATGTTGATACGGGTACGACAGGCGATTATCCTGTCACCTATACCGTTACAGACAGCCATGGCAATACCACCACCGTAACCCATACTGTTCATGTCCGTCCCTTACCAGTCAATAAACCGGCTGGTGAAGACCGGAAAACCATCTATCTGACCTTTGATGACGGACCCGGTCCCTATACGGCAAAACTCCTTGATATCCTTGATCAATACAATGTCAAAGCCACCTTCTTCACCACATCTTCAAAGCCTGCCTATACCAGTATGATCGGGGAAGAATACCGCCGCGGCCATACCGTCGCCATCCATACCTATACCCATGCTTACAGCACCATCTATGCCTCCACAGATGCATATTGGAATGACTTCAATGCCCAGAATAATATCATCGCTCAGCAGACCGGCAGCACCACAGCCATCTTCCGCTTTCCCGGCGGCTCATCCAATACCGTATCAAAAAGCTATTGTCCCGGCATCATGACCGAACTCACCAAAGAAGCATCTGCCAAAGGCTATACCTATTTTGACTGGAATGTATCTTCCGGTGATGCCGGGGGCACCACGGATACGGATCAGGTATTTGAAAATGTCAAGGCAGGTGTGGAACAGTGTTCTGCCTATGGGGTCCCTTCGGTTGTTCTCCAGCATGATATCAAGGACTTCTCGGTCAATGCGGTAGAGAAGATCATCCAGTGGGGTCTTGAAAACGGCTATCACTTCAGTGCCCTGACCGCCGGCAGCCATATCACCCATCATGGTGTCAATAACTAAGTAAAAGAAGGAAAGCGGGACTTTCCTTCTTTTACTGTTCCTGTAAATTCTGATTCTTACGAATATCTTCAATCATGACATCAATGAGCTTTTCCTGATACCCGGCCCTTTTCACTTCACAGAGTTTCTTTGAAACAGCAGACAGAGCCGGATGCGAAACATGTTCCAGCATTTTCAATCGGCGTGCATCAATGACCTGATCAGACATGGATTTTTCATAATCTGAAAGATCCATGTGCCAAGGATGAATACAGGAAGGATGTCTTTCACACAGACGTTCTGCCATCCCGATGCCTTCAGGATCAAGATCAGAACTGTAGTACATCTCTATCTTCTTTTCCGCCAGCATATCTACAACAAGAAGTGAGGCTGTTTTCATCTGACCGGATGTACAGAGAATGGAAGCAGATGGCAGATGCGAACAGATCTCGGCATAAACCATCTGGTTTTCAATGATATGGACAGGCTGATGGACCGGCATCACAGAAGTGATGTTCTGCAGCTGGGAAAGGGAAAGCAGATAGTACTCCTGCCGTTCAAGATGCCCTTCATAAGCGGGATGGAGTCCCTTCTCATCATAGAAATGCATGCCCTGTACGACCGTAAAGCTGGAGATATCATCCGGCCGGATCCCATGGCGGATATAAAGATCCAAGGTTTCTTCACTGTCCAGCCGGCGGCTGTTATGATCCTTCTGCTGCAGCATTTTCAGAAACAAACGTCCCGCCGGCAGATTCCGATCCAGGCCATGCGGATCCGCCATAGCTTCCATGGCTAAAACTGATAATCTGATCGCTGCCTGCCGGCGGGACAGAAAATGCATGGCTTTGATACAGCCAAGCATCTGATGTTCAGCTTCAGCCGGATCATGAAACAGCCTGACACAGGCTTTATACTGGTTTACATCAAGCCCGTCTGCCCATAGCTTTCCCGGTCCATTTCCATCGATCTCTTCCGCACCTTTCCGGAAATTGTGCAGACGGTTTTTCCACCCCTGTTCTTCCGCTTCCTTTTCTTCCTTATTTGTCCGAATTGTTTCATGGTAATAGACACAGAGAATCTCATAAAGAGAGCAGCAGCCAAACTTTGTTTCCGCAAGGCCGGCTTCAAACTGATGCAGGGTAAAACGGATCGGCCCCTGTGCATAATCACGGCCAAAGTATCCGCCAAGATCCTTTCTTTCTTCTGCACTTGGATCTTTAAGCAGAACTTCTCCTCCGATCCTGCCATAGGACTGGTATTTCTGCTTCATGATCGCAAAAGCACGCTGAAAGCCGCCTCTGTTACGGAAGTATTCTGCGGCCTCATCCGTGATCATCCAGAATTCTCTCCTTTCCATTCCAATGATAGAAAATCACCGTAACAAAATCCGCATTCTCCGGCCTCAACAGCTCCGCAATGCGTAACGCCTGCACCGTATCATAGCAGCCCCATAACGACTGTGAATTCATGATATAGTCAAAATCCAGACTGCCCACCAGACGGAACATACTGGCAATATTCTTTTCATCCACCCCGGCAAAGGCTTCATCCAGCGCAATCAGACGCGGATGGTCTTGCTTGCGTGCCTTGAGATACTGGGCATTGACCGCCGCAAACAGCGGGATGTACATGGCCATGGCCTTTTCACCGCCGGACAGAGTATTGAACTGCCGGTCGGTCAGTTCCTTCACGTTTTCATTGGTGCGCTGGAAGTACAAACGGAACTCAAACCACTGGCGGTAGTCCAGGGCATCCCGGACAAGCTCGGTGTAATTGAGAATACCGCCGTTATCAATGACCTCCTGCCGCTTCATGTTGATCTCGGCGCGGAAGTGTTCTGCTACTTTGTGTTTATCTTCTTCACTTAAAAGCGCACTGTCACGGCTGAGAATCCGCTCCAGCTGATCGGTCGAAAGCTGACTGTCGCTTTCTGCTGCTTTGGGCACCCAGCGCATGGCAAAGTTCAGTCCCATGGAAGAATCCATGTTCTTCATGAGCTTTGACATATCACTGATCCATTTACGGCTTTCACTGATTCTTTCAATCAGCTTGCGGCTCAGGGTATTGCTCAGAATATTCTCAAACAGTTCTCTGTCCTTCTGATTAATGAGCTGTTCGGTTTCATCAATGCTGTTGAGAATATGATCATTGTATACATTCAGATCAACCCGCCGGCCGGAAAGCTCAGCGGTAATCACTGATCTCCGCCGGTCCAGGCCAGGCATTTCTGATTCCTCGAATTCTGTTTCAATCAGCAGATTGTTTTCCCGGATCTGCTGGCTGTGGACATTGAACGTCTTATTGAGGTGGTTGACAATATCGGCTGTCTCTTTCCTGCGGTTATCTTCTGAAACCGCATCTTTGATCTTTAGAGCCATGGCAGCAACTGCCTCATCATCCCGGTCACTGACATCTTCCAACAGATTCAGCCGCATATCCTCAATGTAATACGTACGGGAAAGATTTTTCTTCTGTTCTGCTTCGGCTGTTTCTTTTTCCCGGCTTTCGATCTTTTCCTGCATGTTGTTCAGGTTTGCCTGCAGCCTGGATGTTTCTGCAATCAGTACGTTGATACTCTGTGCATCTTCTGCTTTCTTCCGCCGGATCACATCCATTTCTTCGACAAGCTTCTTTGTCTCCGGCGCATTGAGAATTTCTTCTACGGCCGCCAATTCTCCTTCCGCCTGTTCCCCGTCCTTTTTCAAAGCAGAAAGATCATCCTCTGCTCTTTCCTTTTCATCTTCCTTATCAGACTGCCGTCCTTCAGCGTAGGCTTTCTGATCCTGATTATTCTGTTCATCCTTGCGGACATCATGGAAGTTTTCTGCTTCTGTCTGATAATCGGAAAGCGTCTCACTTACTGCTTCATATGCAGCACGCGTATGCTCATACGGATAAGGCCGCATCACTTCCTCGGCATCATGGCGCTTTGTCTGATAGTCGTACTTCCGCCTGCGTACAATTTCCTTCTGATCCTTCAAAGCATCAAGTGATGCTGCTTCCTGATTCTGCAGCCTGTTAAGCACGTCAAATGAAGCGTTCAGATCCCGGATTGAAGGCATTTTTCCTGCCTCTTCTTCCTGAACACCTTCCCTTGCTTTCAGCTGCTGTTTCTCTTTGAGAAGGTTTTCCCTTTCCTGTTGGGCAGTGTCGATTTCCGCCTGCTTTTCAGCCAGCTGTTCGGCGTGGCGGCGCCGTCTTGTTTCAACACCGATATAAGTCACCGCATCGTTTTCAAGCGGACGCACATAGCCGCTCAATACACCATTGCGGAAATAGCCGTCATCCCGGAGAACAAACTGACTGTCATCTTCTCCCATACAGGCAAGAATCTCTCTGACTTCTGCCTTCATGCCTTCGCTCATGTTACTTTCTGAGACACGGAAGAAGGAACAGGCCTCATGAGGTTCTAGCGGCGTGATGAAAAGATCCGTATATGCCTGCATGATCTCTTCCGCTGCGGTCTGATCTTCTTTTCGAATGACTAATGCATCCAGAAGTCCGGCTGCTTCCAGCTGCTCTTCCAGCATGATCTGACGCTTATCATCTACATCCGAGAAGTCTATGGCTTCATAGAACGGTATGACTTCAATGCCCTTTTCCTGCAGTGTCTTCCGGCATGCCTGAACCCGTTCAGACCGCCCCGGTATGGCTTCAGTTTCATTCTGCAGGTCGTTCAGTTCTTTTCTGAGCTGTTTGAGGATTTCATTCTGATCAATCAGATCCTGTTCATTCTGTTTCAGAAGAAGCTGCAGGCTGAGCCTCGCCTTTGATCTGATGCTGCTGCAAAGCTCGGCATAGTCATAGGCATCAGCTGGTGTATAGGAGCGGATGATGCGGATCAGCTTCTGCAGCGTTTCATCATCCACCTGCAGTTCACTGGTATTCTGACGGAACAGATACCAGCCTTCACTTACCTGATCTTTCAATGCATCAATCTGTTCTTCAGCTTCGCTCAGCTGTTTCTGAATCTCAGCCAGTTCCTTTTCCAGCCTGCTCTGTTTCTCTTCAGCCCCGTCTAACGCTTCTGCTGCCTGGGCCATCTGATCAAGCTTCTTTCTGATCGTTGCAATATCACTGGACAGATCATTCAGCTCACTTCTGAGCAGACTGAAATCATCCTTGGCATGCATATCCTTCATCAAGGCAAAATGATCATGATCCGCAAACTGCAGCTGTACATTCATTTCATCCAGCAGCTTCAGCAGCCGCTCCATCTCTTTTCGATTGGCAGCACTGTCTGCATCATATTCACGGATCTTTACATCCAGCTGATGGATTTCACCAGCCAGTGTATCGATGGTATCCTGCCGGATTTCTTCTTTCTTCTTCACTTCCGCAATCTGACTGGTCAGTTTTGTCCGGCGGCTCAGCTGTGAAGCAATATCGCTCTGCTGATAGGCATCTTCTTTCGCTTCCAGTACTTTGACTTCCTGTCGCAGTGAGGCAAGGCTGTCCGATGCCTTCTGCAGATCCTTTTCCATCTGTTTCTGCTGTTTCAAAAGTGCTTCACAGGCTTTTTCGTTCTGGGTCCAGGCTGCTTCAGCTGTGAGGTAGCTCTCGGCTTTTCTGGCGGCGGTAATTGCATTGTAATTATGATATTCCTTCAGGATATAGCGCAGCTGATCCCGGGTATTCTTCAATCCTTCCAGACGAGTATGAATTTCATCCATCTTTTCCATGGCCTGTACCATCGGACTGATATCTTCATTGCTTAAAGTCTGCAGGGAATCATTCAGGATGTCATATACTTTGGAAGGCTTGAATTCCTTGGAAAGCTTTGGTGCTCTGACCTTGACTAACAGCCGGATGAACTGATCATACTGTTCCATCCGCTCAAAACCGAACAGATAATGATTCACCGCTTCCTTGTATTCCTTCTGCTGTTCCGTAAAGAAATTGCCCTGGCCGATGTGATCACGGCATTCCTTCCTAGATAAAGGCAGATAGGAGCCTTCACTCAGTTTTTTCGAGAGACTGCAGCCATCAAAACCGATTCTTCTGCCATCCATCAGGATAAAGCCCCAGAAGCCAAGTCCGTTCTTTCCCTTCTGGGCCCGCTGACCGATGCCTAAAGTTCTGTATTCTCCGGTTTCTTCTTTGACAAACTCCAGATACAGATAGCCCGTCACATCTTCTTTACTGCCGGTACCATCTCCCAGGAAGTAGTAATCCATGCGTCTTGCGTCAGACCCGAACGGATCCAGACGGCTTGGTGTACGATCCCCGTCAAGGATAAACGGAATGAAGCTCTGGGTGGTGATGGACTTGCCGGAACCGTTCTGTCCTCTTAAGAGGATATGGCCGTGATCCAGCGGAAAGACTTCATTGTCATACAGCCAGAAATTGATAAATCCCAGCCGGTTCATTTTCCATCTGTCTGTCATTCTGCCTCCTCAAACAGGCTTGCCTGCTTTTCTTTCTTCTTTTTCTTCGGCTTTTCAGGCCGTTCTTCCGGATTGAAATTTTCCGGATACGTGCCATTGAACTTCCACACGGCCTGGTAAAGACGGATACCGTCCTGTTCCTTCTCAGCCATCATCCAGCCTTCCATCTCCCACAGCACTGCTTCACTCAGACTTTCGCCATCCATTTCCCGATAGGCCTTACTCCAGGCAGCACTGAATTTCTTCTTTGCCAATGTGACCATACGATCAAATTCCTCTTCGGACACAAGCGCTGTTTCATCTGCCTGCAGCACCATGTTCTCTTTCCGGAACAAGCCGCAGACTAAAAGAACAACATCCGACAATGTACTGGTATCAGGAAACTCTTCCCCATAGGAGGTCATATCTTCTTCATTGACAAGAAACGCTGCATTGCGGTGCACATCAAGTCTTGCCCCCAGTGCTTCATTCAGATATTTTCCTACCCACTTGCGCTGCTGTTTCAGATACATGGCATCGGGATCATCCCCGTCTTTCCAATACATGGCCGGACACAGCATCAATTGCCGATAGACCCGGTTGGTACGCATGAACCCTTTATCCATGTCCACATTATCATTTGACAGTGCCTCAAAGTCACTGACTGTATGGCACTTAGAAGTATCATATGGATAGGAAACGGCAAAGTAGCGGGATAAGCCTGTATTTTCATACAGCACTTCTGCCCCGGTACCTGCCGATACTGCATCGATATTTCCTTCATGCAGGATAACCAGACCTGTCTTTTCTGCGTACTGCATCATCCGGATCAGACATCTGCGCAGCGTGAAGCTGGTCCAGTCCACTTTCAGCCATGGCTTCAGCTGTACCTCAATGCGGTCGGTCAGCTCAGACAAAAGAAAAGCTTCCCCTTCTTCTCTTTCTTCCAGAAACAGGAGAAGAACACACAGCATCATGTAATCCTTCACATCACTGAAGTCCTGAATACCCATGAATGTTTCCGCATGGGCCGGTATTTTTTCCAGACGGACCAGCCGTTCATTGACGATAAGACGCCAGCCCGGATACTCCGCCGCAAATCTTCTGAGATCCGGTACATCCTGGCGGATCTTATAGTACAGATCACGATCCTGTTTCTTATCCACCCAGACTCTTTCCATTAATATCTGCAGACTGTTCATCATTCATCCTCAAATTCAATCACATAGCACGGCATGATCAGATCACCATCCTCACAATGCAGAACACAGTTTCCTTCTTCTTTCTTCAGATGATATCGCTGCCCGTATTCCGTTCTGCCCGTACGTGAGACATTGATATTGGCATCCGCTATCCATTTGAGCATGACGCCTCTGAGATCACTGGACACAATTCCATCAATCTTATTGAGCACCAGCTTCCCATCATGAATATACTTCTGTGCCTCCTGCCGGCACTTTTCCATCCGTTCCAGATATTCCTGCTTCTTCTGCTGCTTGAAAAGATCACGCGAAGTATAGGCTTCCCGTTCTACCCTCGGCCGGTAGGTACGGGAATGGGAAGAAAGCGTATAGACAAACGGTTCTTCTTCGGCGGAAGAAGAATTGATGGAATCCGTACTGCGGGATTCATTCACCGTATAATGTCTGACACTGCCTGCCCCGAACAGAAACGCGGAAAGCTTATGGGCATCTTCCATGCTTTCACAGTCATTGAACATGCCGATCCAGCGCTCATAATCCCCTCTTCTTGATAAGTCATAGTCCTGCAGGCGGACAATCAATGCCGCATTCTGAATGATCCGGTCTATGATGTCATTAGTCACATCAAGAATCCGGCTGCTTTCACTGGGCTGTCCGTCAATAACAAGAAACCAGTGCTCCAGACTCTTCCACTTTGCTCTGATATCTTCCCGGATCTCTTCTTCCAGGTTCTCATGCTTTTCATTGGCCAGACGGGGAATATCCAGCTGGGAAGCGGTAATTCTTTCCAGCATATCTTCTTTCTGCTTAGCATCAATTCTTCTTAACATGCCGGCAATACGGTCCGTATGTGCCTGCAGTTCCACAATGAATTCCTTCAGGTAGGTCACGAATCTGTCCTTATGAATGACAAACTCTACACTTTTGAGAATCTTCTCACCCGAGCCGGAATAGAACTCCCGCAGATAGTCACGGTAATTTTCAATCATACTGCGGAAATCATCCTGCAGCGATGACCACCACTCTCCGACATCCTTCAATTCTCTTTCCTTAAGATGGTTCACTTCAGCCAGCTGTCCTTCCAGTCTGACAAAGTAATTGGAAGACAGTGAAGAAGTTTCAAGATACAGCGACTCCAGCCGCAGCGTCATCCGTTCAATCTCAACCGATGCCGGCGTCATTGAATAGCGGAACTTCTTGTTCTTATATTCAGCAATGGTATACACATGCCTGGGATCCTGCACAGCTTCCAGATTCTTCCATTCCACCAGCTGAGCCAGGTCCAGCTTCAGCTGATCCATACTCAGATCACTGTACTGGGGAAACTGTTCCTTAAGCAAGCGCATGACATCCTCTTTATAGAGAGAATCAGCATAATGCTGATCAGCATGAAAAAAGACACGCATGATCGCCCGGTAGCGCTCAGCATTGTCCGCATTAAGATAACTTGTTTCACTGATCCTGGTCAGCTGTTTGAATTCACTCATCGTTTTCTATTCTATACTTTCAGATCGAAATCGTTGCTATGCCTTTATTCATGCGGGATTTTGATCTGTTGTGATCTAAGCGTCATGAATGAAAGCAGCGCAGCAGACTTAAGAGAAAAAGCTCAGAAACAGTATATCCGTCTCTGAAGCCTTCATTCGATTCAGATAATTGTATGCGCCATCTTGTCACTGACTTCATCCACAATGACATCCGGCACCATGCCTTTGATATTACCGCCGTTGATGGCGATTTCCTTCACGGCAGATGAACTTAAAAAGGAATACTCCGGTGCAGCAATCATCAGCATCGTCTCTACATCCGGATTAAGCTTCATATTGGCTGTTGCCTGCATGAGCTCATATTCATAGTCGGATACTGCCCGGATGCCTCTGACAATAGCCGATGCCCCGAGCCTGGCAGCCATGTCCACGGTCAGTCCTGCCCCGGCCACTACACTGACATTGCTCAGATGCGCATCCTCTATGCTCTTCTGTATCATATTCATGCGTTCTTCTTCCGTAAACATGCAGTGTTTCTTGGGATTGCGCATGATCAGCACGACAACTTCATCAAACATCCGGCTTGCCCGGGAGATGATATCCATATGTCCGTTGGTAATCGGATCGAATGTTCCGGAATATACAGCTTTCATAAAAAAACAGTTCCCCCTCACTTTTCCAGTACAGATAAGGAAAAGACGGCATATTCAATGCCCGCTTTCTTGAATATGCTATGTGAATATGTTAACATACTAGCGGCTTTAAAGTAAATACAAGGAGGCTGTGACTTACTTTTATGGCAAAGAACTTTGAAGAGCTTTTATCCAAACTTTCTGCATGTGAAAAGAAAACACTGAGTGTTGCCTGTGCACACGATGTGGCTGTACTGGAAGCTGTCAATGAAGCACATAAGATGGGTATCGTTGATGCGATTCTCGTCGGTAAAGAAGATAAGATCCGTGAGATTGCCGGACAGATCGGCATGAACCCGGATGACTTCACCATCATTGATGAGCAGGATGATGCCCAGGCACCTCTGACTGCTGTCAAGCTGGTTCATGACGGCAAAGCTGATATGTATATGAAGGGCATTCTTCCCACCAAGAACTTCCTGAAGAGTGTTCTGAACAAGGAAGTCGGTCTGCGTACCGGCAAGCCTCTGTCCCACGTTGCTGTGTTTGAAATTCCCGGCATCGACAGACTGGTATTCGCATCTGATGTTGCGTTCATCCCCTATCCTTCTTTAGAGGACAAGAAAGCGATCATCGCCTATGATGTTGATGTTGCCAAGGCATGCGGTGTTGAGAATCCGAAAGTTGCTCCGCTTGCTGCGGTTGAAGTTGTCAATCCGAAGATGCAGGCTACAGTTGATGCGGATGAATTGAGAAAGGCAAATGAAGCTGGTGAAATCAGGGACTGTGTCGTTGATGGACCACTGTCTCTTGATATCGCTCTGTATCCGGCTGCTGCCAAAGAAAAGGGTGCTGAGGACAGACCTGCTGCCGGCAAGGCAGATGTACTGCTGTTCCCGGATATCCACGCCGGCAATATCTGCTACAAGGCAATGGTTCACATGGTACCTGGCCTGAAGAACGGCTGTCTGTTAGTCGGTACAGCTGCACCGGTTATTCTGACATCCCGTTCCGATTCCAAGGAAACAAAGATCTACAGTATTGCTTTAGCAGCACTGCTGGCTGAACACATGAGAAAGGTAAATGGTTAATATGGCATATAACATTCTTGCAATCAATCCTGGTTCTACCTCCACAAAGATCGCAATCTTTGAAGATGAAAAGCAGGTATCCGAGGTTACGCTGGATCATCCGGCAAGTGAAATGGCAAAGTTTGCCAAGACGATCGATCAGCTGGACTTCCGTTATGGCGTTATCATGAATTACCTCAAGGAACAGAACTATGACGTCCATAAACTGGATGCCTGTGTCGGCAGAGGCGGCTACCTGCATCCGATTGAGGCTGGTACATACACCGTCAATGATGCAATCGTTCATGATCTGACCATTGCCCTGCATGGCGACCATGCGGCAAACCTCGGCGGTCTTCTGGCCCGTAAGATTGCGGATCCGTTAGGCATCCCTTCCTACATTGTCGACCCGACTGCAGTTGATGAATTACAGGATGTTGCCCGTATCTCCGGTATGCCTGATATTACCAGACGCGCCAAAGTACATGCCCTGAATATGAGAGCTGTTACCCGTGAGTATGCAAAGTCTCAGGGCAAGAAGTTCAATGAAGTCAATGTTGTTGTTGCTCATATGGGCGGCGGCTGCACAACCGGCTGCTTCAGAAAAGGCAGAATGATCGATATGTACAACGGCCTGGATGGTGATGGTGCTTTCGCTCCTACCCGTTCCGGCGGCGTACCGGTAGGCGATCTGATCAGACTCTGCTATTCCGGTAAGTATCCGACAGTCGATGACATGATGAAGAGAGCTGTTGGTGATGCCGGTATGGTTGCCTACCTCGGCACAGCGGATATGCGTGAAGTTGACAAGATGATTGCCAATGGTGATAAGAAGGCTGCCTTGATCAAGGAAGCATTCATCTACCAGCACTCCAAGGATATCGCAGCTCTGGCAGCTGTACTCAAGGGTGACGTTGATGCCATCATCCTCACCGGCGGTATTGCCCATGGTCAGGATGTCGTTGACGGCATCAAGTCCTATGTAGGCTGGATCGCTCCGGTTGTTGCCTATCCGGGTGAAAGAGAAATGATCGCTCTGGCACAGGGTGCTCTGCGTGTTCTGACAGGTGAAGAAGAAGCCAAGGAATACAAAGAGATGGAAGAGCACGAAGCTTTCTGATCATAAACATTATCCAAAAAGCAAAGGGTGAATCGGTACATGCCGGTCCACCCTTTTTCTTATGCTGTTTCCATTTTATTCTAACCGACCACAACCTTCAGCCATGTCCGCTTTTCAGCCAGCTTCCTGCCTACGCCATTGAGCATGGCAAGGCACTTCTCACCCGGTTTATAACGGAAGTGGATTTCAATCCATGCTTCCTCATGATCCGCATCGGGATACCTGCTCTGATACTGCTTATGATCCAGAAAATAAGCATACACATTCAGCTTCTTCATCAGCAGTTCCAGATGATCCTTCTCTTTGATCTTTGATAAAGCATTCCATTCCAGAGGATCCATGATCAGCAGGCTGATCTTCTTTCCATCCGGTGAAACGGCAATGCCGTCCATGTTATCCGTTTCCAGTATTGACATAAATCTAAGCCTCTTTGTTTTCTGTTTCTATTATACTGCCTGAGCCTGTTTTCTTCAGCGTCACAAATCGATAGTCCATCCCCTTTTCATGATACAGAGAAGACCTGGAGTCTATGGCCCAGCTTTCATTCAGTTCCGGAAAGAACGCATCCGCTTCACTGTCATCATAGATATATGTCAGATACAGCGTGTCACAGTATGATAACAGCTGATGATAAATACTTTCCCCGCCGATCACAAACACATCTCTTTCATCCTCAGTTTCGTCTAGATACAGAAACAGTTCATCAGGACTGTGCATGACCCTGGCATTTTCAATTGTCAATGATGAATCATGACTCAGGATGATATTCTCACGATCAGACAGCGGCCTGCCATGTGGAAATGTAGCAAGCGTATGATGCCCATAGATGATCCGCTGGTGTACGGTCAGATCATGAAAGCGACGCATATCCTCATGCAGGTGATACAGCAGCCTGCCGTCTTTTCCTATACCTCTGTCTCTGTTTACAGCCGCAATGCATTTCAAAGGTTTCATCATGGCTCAAGTATAGCAAAAACAGTCTCACTTTCGTGAGACTGTCAGAGATATCAGTCAGCCTGAATTAAGCAGCTTTCTTGGCAGCAATAGCAGCCTTGAGCTTTGCGGTCAGTTCAGGAACAATCTTGTTCAGATCGCCGACGATGCCGTAGTCAGCAACATCGAAGATCGGAGCGTTCTCATCCTTGTTGATAGCAATGATGATATCAGATTCTTCCATACCGGCAACATGCTGAATTGCACCGGAAATACCGATTGCGAAGTATACATGCGGACGGACTGTCTTACCAGTCTGACCAACCTGCAGCTCCTTCGGCTTCCAGCCTGCATCAACAACAGCTCTGGAGCAGGATACTGTGCCGCCGAGTACGGCAGCCAGATCATCCAGGAGCTTGAAGTTTTCAGCAGATCCGACACCACGGCCGCCGGATACAAGGATCTTGGCAGCAGAAATATCAGCAACAGAAGAAACTTCCTTGACTACCTTTTCGATCTCTACATAGCAGTTGTTCTTCTCCAGCGGAGCCTTCCAGTTGATGACTTCAGCCTTGTGGGAAGCATCCGGTGTACGCTTCTGCATGACACCCGGACGAACAGTAGCCATCTGCGGACGGTTGTTCGGGCAGGCGATTGTAGCGATGGTGTTGCCGCCGAAAGCAGGACGTGTCATAAGCAGCTGCTTATGCTTCTGTTCCTGACCAGGGATGGCAACTAACGGATAATCGCCGATTTCCAGCTTTGTGCAGTCAGCTGTCAGACCTGTTTCAACACGAGCGGATGTTCTGGGACCAAGATCACGGCCGATGGCTGTAGCGCCAACCAGCATGATCTCAGGCTTGAACTCATTGATGTAGCCGGCTAATGCCTGTGTATAAGGCTCTGTTCTGTAATCCTTCAGTTCAGGATCATCGATGACAACAACCTTATCAGCACCATAGGCACCGAGTTCATCTGTTAAAGCTGCGGCATTGCCGCCAAAGTCGCCGATCAGAACAGCTGTCACTGTCTTATCATCAAGAGATTCAGCCAGATCTCTTGCCTTGCCGAGAAGTTCCAGGGCAATATTGGAGAGCTTGCCGTCAACCTGCTGGGCATAGATGGCAGTGCCCTTATATTCTTCAAGATTCTTCTTAATCATTGTCTATTTCTCCTCTATTGGTTCCTCAGATAACATGCTTCTCATCAAGTGTCTTGACAATATAGTCAGCTGCCTCAGCCGGTGTATCCGGTGTGACAACAACACCCTTGCCCTTGGCAACCTTATCAGAAGCCTTGGCGATCATAGTCGGAGAACCAGCCTTACCGATGTTGTCATCTTCAACATCAAGGTCCTTTCTGCCCCAGACTGTAACATCCTTTGCATAAGCATCGAAGATTCCGCCAGGCGTCATGTAACGAGGCTCATTGAGTTCAGAAAGAGCTGTGATCAGGCAGGGCATCTTGGCCTTGACGATCATATAGCCGTCATCAAACTGTCTCTTGACCTTGACGCTGTCGCCTTCAACCTCAACCTCTCTTGCATAAGAGATGCACGGAATGTGCAGGTGTTCAGCAATCTGCGGACCAACCTGAGCTGTATCACCATCAATTGCCTGACGGCCAGTGAAGATCAGATCATATTCCATGTTCTTCAGCGCACCGGCAATGGTGGAAGAAGTAGCCCATGTATCAGCACCGCCGAGCACACGGTCAGTGATTAACAGACCGTCATCAGCACCCATGGCCATTGCTTCACGGAGAACTTCATCAGCCTTCGGCAGACCCATGGTCAGAACCGTAACATGTACGTTCTCAGGATCCTTGTCCTTGATGCGCAGAGCAGCTTCAAGACCTGCCTTGTCATCAGGGTTCATGATGGCGAGCATTGCGCCTCTGTCCAGAGTTCCATCCGGTTTGAACTTAACGCCGCCGGCTGTATCCGGGACCTGTTTAATGCAAACTACAATTTTCATGTGTCGTTCTCCTTCTTATTACTTCAGCATATTGCCGGAAATAACCATTCTCTGTACTTCAGAAGTACCTTCGTAGATTTCCGTGATCTTGGCATCTCTCATCATACGTTCAACTTCGTATTCTCTGATGTAGCCATAGCCGCCCATCAGCTGAACGCACTTTGTGGTAACATCCATGGCTGTTTCAGCAGCGAACAGTTTCGCTTCAGCAGCTTCTACGGAGAAACGAGGCTTCAGAGCCTTTGCTTCAGCAGCTCTGTATACTAACAGCTTGGCAGCTTCAACTTCTGTCTTCATGTTAGCCAGCTGGAACTGTGTGTTCTGGAACTGGGACAGAGTTCTGCCGAACTGCTTTCTTTCCTTGACATAGGCAACTGTTCTGTCAAGAGCACCTTCAGCTAAACCAAGTGCCTGGGCAGCGATACCGATACGGCCGCCATCCAGTGTATGCATGGCATTGGCGAAGCCCTTGCCTCTGACACCTAACAGATTGTCCTTCGGAATACGGCAGTCCTGGAAAATCAGTTCGTATGTGGAAGAACCGCGGATTCCCATCTTGTTCTCCTTTGTGCCGAATGTGAAGCCAGGCGTTCCCTTCTCAACGATGAATGTGGAGAATCTCTTCTGCTTTCTGCCCTTCTTATCAAGAACAACATCTGTATAGGCAACGATGATGTAGATATCAGCTTCCTTACCATTTGTAATGAAGCACTTGGAGCCGTTGAGAACCCATTCATTGGTTGCTTCATCAAAAACAGCCTTTGTCTGAGCACCCTGGGCATCCGTACCGGCACCAGGCTCTGTCAGAGCGAAAGCACCGAGCTTTTCACCCTTGGCTAACGGTACCAGATACTTCTGCTTCTGCTCTTCTGTACCGAAGTTCATGATCGGATCCATGCACAGAGAAGAATGAGCAGATACGATAACGGATGTTGTGCCGCATACCTTGGCCAGCTCTTCAACGAGCATGATATATGTCAGCGGATCACAGCCCTGTCCGCCGTATTCCTTCGGAATAGCGACGCCCATAAAACCGTACTTCTGCATCTTCTTAACAGTCTCACGAGGGAATTCCTCTGTTTCATCTACCTCAATTGCATGAGGCTTTACTTCTTTTTCAGCGAAGTCCTTGAAGAGCTTCTGCGCCATCTGATGCGGCTTGTCTAACTGGAAATCCATTTAAAATATTCCTCCAAATTTATTTCATGGCCGGGAGCGTCTATTCTTTCATCTCCCGCATACCACAGCAACAGCGCTGAAGACGCGATGCGTCCAGCGCTGTTGTTTACAAATGATAATTACAGTTCGTCAACAGGAGTCTTGGTTCTGTCAGCGTTGTACTTGTAGAAACCGATACCGGACTTGACACCTAAGTGTCCGCCTCTGACCATCTTTCTCAGCAGCATGGCAGGACGATACTTGGAATCGCCTGTTTCCTTGTAGAGAGTATCCATGATGGCAAGAACGATATCCAGACCGATAAAGTCGCCTAACTCCAGCGGTCCCATCGGATGGTTGCAGCCGAGCTTCATTGCTGTATCAATGCCCTTGACGGAAGCGACGCCTTCAGAGTAAACCTGAATGCCTTCGTTGATCATCGGGATCAGGATACGGTTGACAACAAAGCCAGGTGCTTCATTGACTTCAACCGGCTCCTTGCCGAGCTTGACAGCAATTTCCTTTACCTTGGCAACATCCTCATCGGTTGTATTAGCACCCTTGATGACTTCAATCAGCTTCATGACAGGAGCCGGGTTGAAGAAGTGCATACCGATAACCGGCTTCTTCAGACCGGCACCGATCTCTGTAATGGACAGAGAAGAAGTGTTGGATGCGAAGACACAGTCAGGATTCTTGACGATGTTCTCTTCCAGATCCTTGAATGTGCTCTTCTTGATGTCCATGACCTCAAGCGCTGCTTCAACAACCAGATCCGGATCAACGGCCTGGGAGTTGAGACCAGTCTGAATCTTGTTCAGAATGGCATCCTCAGCAGCCTGTTCCATCTTGCCCTTGGCAACTCTCTTATCCAGAGCAGCCTTCACCTTGGCCTTGCCGCCATCAGCGAATTCCTGCTTGATGTCGCAGAGATAAACCTTTTCGACTTCACCGCACTGAGCAAAAGCCTGCGCAATACCGCGGCCCATTGTGCCAGCACCGATAACTGCTACTTTCATCTTATATTTATCCTCCAGTTCCATGCATCATTTTAACGCTTTCGCGTTTATTTGACGATGCTTATTTATTTGTAAAATGCTTTTCCTTTCTCTTCTCAACAAAGGCTGTCATGCCTTCCTTCTGATCAGCTGTGGCGAAGCATTCACCAAACAGCTTTTCTTCCAGAGCAACTGCATCGTCCATGTTGAGTTCAAGGCCTTCATTGATGGCTTTCTTGCACTGACGTACCGCAATCGGTGCATTCCCGGCAATCTGACCAGCCAGCTTTTCAGCTAACGGCATCAGTTCTTCCTGCGGAACAACCGCATTGACAAGGCCGATGCGCAGCGCTTCCGGCGCCTTGATATTACGGGCTGTGTAGATCATCTGCTTGGCATAGCCAGGTCCGACCGCACGGGCCAGACGCTGGGTGCCGCCAAAGCCAGGGGTAATGCCAAGGCCTGCTTCAGGCTGACCGAAGACGGCATTTTCAGATGCGATTCTGAAATCGCATGCCAGAGACAGTTCATTGCCTCCGCCAAGAGCGAAGCCATTGACGGCAGCGATGAAAGGAATCGGGAATGTTTCAATTCTTCTGAAAATATCATTGCCCTTCTTGCCGAAAGCAGTACCGCCTGCCTGGTCAAGATCCTTCATCTCGGTAATATCCGCACCGGCAACGAAAGCCTTCTCGCCAGAACCGGTCACAATGACGCATCTGACGGTATCAACATTGATCTGATCCAGAGCAGCATTCAGATCATCCAGCACCTGAGAGTTCAGGGCATTGAGCTGCTTGGGGTTATTGATGGTAATAACGCCGTAAGCGCCCTTATCTTCATAATCAACGAAGCTCATGCTTACGCATCCTCACGTTCTACGACCGTTGCGCAGCCCTGGCCGCCGCCGATACAGAGTGTAGCTAAGCCTCTGTGGGCATTCTTCTGCTGCATTGCATAGAGCAGTGTAACCAGAATTCTGGCACCGGAAGCACCTACCGGATGACCTAAGGCAATCGCACCGCCGTTGACATTCAGCTTGGCCGGGTCAAAGTGGAGTTCCTTGGCAACCGCACAGGACTGAGCAGCGAATGCTTCGTTTGCTTCATAGAGATCGAAATCATCAATTGTGAAGCCTGTCTTCTTCATGATCTTGCGTGTTGCAGCAACCGGACCGACACCCATGATCGCCGGATCAACACCAGCCAGGCATCCGGCAACCCATGTAGCCATCGGCTTGACACCGAGTTCCTTTGCCTTTTCTTCACTCATGACAACAATGGCAGCAGCACCATCATTGATACCGGAAGCGTTGCCGGCGGTAACGACGCCGCCTTCCTTGCCAGAGCAGCACTTCAGCTTGGCAAGTACTTCAGGAGTCTGGCCTTCACGCGGGCCTTCATCTGTATCTACGATTGTAACAGCACCCTTTCTGCCCTTAACTTCAACCGGAACGATTTCGTCCTTGAAGCGTCCATTATCACGGGCATCGCATGCCTTGTTCTGAGAATTAGCAGAGAATGCATCGAGTTCCTCACGGGTCAGATGCCATCTTTCCGCAACATTTTCAGCTGTAATCATCATGTGATAATCATTGAATGCATCCCACAGAGCATCGGTGATCATGCAGTCGATCAGAGATCCCTTCGGCGCGTTCATTCTGTAGCCGAAACGTGCTTTCGGCAGTGCGTAAGGTGCCTGGGACATGGATTCCATGCCGCCGGCAATCACGATGTCCGCATCGCCCGCTTCGATCATCTCAGCAGCCATGTTGACACTGTCAAGACCGGATCCGCATACAACGTTGACTGTAACAGCAGTTGTCTCAACCGGCAGACCTGCCTTGATGGCAGCCTGTCTGGCAGGGTTCTGACCAAGACCGGCCTGGATGACATTACCCATGAATACATGGTCAACCTGTTCAGGCTTGATTCCAGCTCTCTTAACGGCTTCCCTGATGACAGTTGCACCAAGTTCAACGGCAGGTACACTGCTGAGTTCGCCGCCCATCTTACCGATGGCAGTCCGGCAAGCACCGGCTAATACAATTTTCTTTGACATGTTTGTTTTCTCCTTCCATGAGCACTTACTTGTTAAAGTTTTCTCATGCCTGTTTTAAGTTAACATATTCACAGGTTCTTTTCAATGCATTTGTGATTAATTCAACATGTGATTTCTGCAAAATCTCTTTTTTGTCTATTTCTGTTTTTACCCTGTATTCCCGCTGTAATAGAGTAGGCGATTGACCATAAAATCAACCGCCCCTCATCAAACCCGGTGTGCGCTACTAACGCGACGGGCTTTCCGACTC